>NZ_BAWZ01000027.1:0-59674 GCF_000698105.1 Geomicrobium sp. JCM 19037
TATACCATTCGTTTGTGAAGAAATTCTTTAGTTCAACTTATATAGATCGCTTCAGAACACCCCAGCTCACCTAATAAACGGTGCTCTATGAATACTCGTTTATACACCGAAATTCAACCCTGTGTATTCATATAAACCTGAAGAGCTAGCAACCATCGGCACCGGAGGTGCCGAACATAAACCGAACGGTCTTTAGCCATGAATCGTGCTGACGATTTGTTGGTTTTTGTGAGCGAAGAGAGTAATCAAATTTTTTAAGCTGAGCATAAGGTAAAGAGGTTAATACAGCTACTAACTTCAGGAACGAGTTATATAGTTGCCTCGCAGAATCTCTCTGAGGTTACTGAAAAAATAGCGCCTCATGCTCTAACTTACTTGTTAACGATAACAATCGGGTCCGTTCTATTTGGGAATTTCAGTAACATGGAGCGTTGTGAATGTAAATTATCCCATCGTAGACATGGTCTATGCGGGCAAACGATACGAGAGCTTCACTCTCTAAACAAAGAAATGCGACCAGCACTTTTCAGTTGGTCGCATTTCTTTTATATTCGTTCCCGGTTTAATTACTTCATACAAATTTTCCCGATTGGATCTTCAAAGTCTACCAATTTTAAAGGTTGGAAGATGGTGAAACCCTGGCAAAAACGAACTGCAAACGCTCAGTTAAGGCAGCATTATCCATAAGCTTGTTAAGAGTGTGGACGAGCCGGTATTGATTGTTCACTTACTATTATTACTACGTTATAATGAATGAAAATTCTAACTAGGTGGTCATCATGAACGAATACATTGCGGCCTTCGATATTGTTCGACATCTGTTAAAGGTGTGCTAGAAGGTGTAGTCATGTCACTTCGCCAAACGATGGAGCAACTTATTGGGCCCGTTGATCGAGATGCTCCAATTGTTCTTATCGGTGGTGGGACGAGTTCTGGCGCGTGGTGTCAAATGGCGGCGGATGTATGGGGAGTGAGTGTGCATGTGCCAGAACAGGCAGAGTATTTACCTGCAATGGGCGCGGCATCATTAGGATTTGTCCATTTAGGCTGGTGTGAGAACCTCGAAACGTTCAACGAGCGTGTAATCAAACATAGACCGAAACATGTGTATGACCCGTGCTCCGCCGCTACCCAGATTTATGAACAACGTTATGGAAAATTTCTACAATTGTACGTAAAGGACGAATAAAGTAGGGAGGAGATTGCATGCTTTTTGCCATTATTGCACTGGGAGTACTTCTTATTATCGTTGCGACAACTGTGTTCAAGCTTCATCCATTTTTGTCTCTGTTACTCGGAACGTTATTCGTCGGTTTTGCATCAGGAATGTCATTTGATTTGGTCGTAGAGAGCATTAACGATGGGTTCGGGGGAGTCATTGCTAATATAGGATTAGTCATCGTATTTGGGACCATTATTGGTGTCATTTTAGAGAAAGCAGGGGCAGCGTATCGAATGGCCGAAGTCGTTCTCCGCATTGTTGGGCCGAAGCGCCCTCAACTAGCGATGAGCTTAATAGGTTTTATCGTATCCATACCCGTTTTCTGTGACTCCGGTTACATTATATTATCGAGCTTAAAGAAAGCGCTCGCAAAGCGGCTGAAAGTTGCCATCGCATCGATGGCCGTCGCCCTTGCAACAGGACTTTACGCTACACATACGCTCGTGCCACCTACACCCGGGCCCATTGCCGCAGCAGGAAATATTGGTGCGGAACAATACTTAGGGACAATCATTTTAATTGGCTTTCTTGTCGCCATTCCAGCCACGTTTGTCGGTTACTTATGGGCAGTAAAAGTAGCGTCAAAAATAGTTGTTGAAGAAGAGAAAGTAGATGGACAGCTTGATTATGATTATGATGAAGTTGTCCGTTCATTCGGCAAGATGCCAACCACATTTGCATCGTTCTTACCGATTCTGTTACCGATTATCCTTATCGGTTTTGGCTCTATTCTAGCAGTGTTGGAAGCTACGGGAAGTGTCGCCGCTTTCTTTAGTTTTCTCGGAGAGCCGATGATTGCCTTACTTGCTGGCGTTGTTGCGGCATTGCCGTTACTGCCACACTATAATGATGAAACACTCACAAAGTGGGTCGGGAAAGGGCTGGTTGATGCTGCCCCCATCCTTTTAATCACAGGAACTGGCGGTGCATTTGGTACAGTCATTGCCAATTCGGGAATAGAAGAGCTCATTCAGAATTGGGAATTTGGAACGGTATTTACGGGCGCTTTATTCTTGCTCATCCCATTCATCATTGCTGCATCACTAAAAACCGCCCAAGGCTCATCCACATCAGCCCTTGTCATTACATCATCTCTCGTCGCCCCGATTTTACCAGCAGCAGGAGTCGAAGGCGCCGTGCCATTAGCCTCGTCGTTATGGCCATCGGAGCCGGTGCCATGACCGTTAGCCATGTGAATGACAGCTACTTCTGGGTCGTCAAAGAATTCAGTGGCATGCATATTAAAGACGCATATAAAGCGCAAACAATGGCGACATTGCTACAAGGCATTGTTTCAATATGTGTCGCGATGTTGCTTTGGTTGTTGTTAGTGTAGAGGAAGTTGGGGAGTAGTTGGAGCTGACCAAGCTAATCACAATACGTTTTGCATGATAGATTGTGAGCGGGTAATAAATTGAATTCTTTTAGAAATCCCCCATGGTTAGCCCTATGGGGGATTTGCTATATTTGTTGGGGTCGTACAAAATGAAATCATTGTCGATTAAAAAGAGAAGTTGTGGAGATATCTCAAAAATAGATAGAAAATATATTGAATTTAGAAATTGGATACAGTATACTATCTTTTAAGTTAGGGGATGCGCAATGAAAAATTTACAGCTAGAAAATAAAGATTCAATTCAAGTAAAAGCGACGAATGCAATTCGTAAGTCAATACTAAGTGGCGACTTTCAACCAGGTGAGAAATTAGTTCAAGAACAACTAGCAGAATATTTAGGAATTAGCAGAATGCCAATTCGTGAGTCACTAAAGCAATTAGAGATTGAAGGGTTTGTGACCATAGAACCTTATCGTGGGGCTTTCGTTAATGACGTCGATGTGAGCGCAATTGAAGAGACTTATGCTTTGCGGTCAAACTTAGAAAAGATGGCGTTACAAAGAGCGGCGCCGCACCTCACACAAGGGGATCTTGAAGAATTGGAAGACTACATTAAGCTCATGGATGAAGAAAATAATCCAAATGATTTTGTTCAATTAAATGTTACATTTCATAAATTGTTGCTGAAACATTGTGATTGGGGCCGTTTAAATAAGTTTATCGAGTTGCTATGGAATGGATACGCTCAACAAACACCAGAATTCCTACTTGGTCAAATTGATCAATCAAACATCGATCATAAAGTAATTTTAGAACATTTAAAAAAGGGTAACTTTAGTGAAGCTTCTCTAGCATTGCAAGAACACATTTCAAAGACAGGAGCTCGCTTGGTTGACTATATTCAACGAATAAATTCATAGGAGGTTTCGTTCTTAAGTAAAAATGTAAGGGCTTACAAAAAAAGAGGAGAAGAGAAAGGAGATGAGAAATTGAGTAATAGTGAAGTGAAGAAGTTAAATACAAAAGTTGAAGATCCAATGGAATCTTCTTCATCAACAAGGAACCTAACAGGGTGGGCAAAATACTTATTTATGACCATCGCGATCCTAGGTGCTCTATACCATATTTATATTTTGAATTTTAATCCCATTGATCCATGGGTTTTTAGAACAACTCACGTCATGTTAGGCGTCATTTTAGGGATGATGTTGTATGTAGGAAGTAAAAAAGCAAAAGACAAAATTTCAGTCGTTGATTGGGTTCTGATTATTTCTGCAATCTTTGTTGGTTGGTATATCTATGCAAACTTAGAGCAGATCATCTTCAGATTTGGTGTGTCTCCAACGACAATGGATTTCGTTGTTTCTATGATTGGGTTGCTACTTATTTTAGAGTTAGCTAGGAGAACTAGCGGCTGGGTTTTGCCAATATTATGTTTAGTTTTTGTTTTCTATGTATTTGCAGGACCTTATCTACCGGGTATCTTGAATCATGGAGGATACAGCCTTGAACGTTTCGTAACGTATGTGTTTAGTTTAGATGGTGTTTTTGGAGTAACAACAGATGTTTCATCAAGGTATATTATATTGTTTATTATTTTTGGTGCATTTCTTCAGATGTCTGGCGTTGGACAGTATTTTATGGATGTAGCCTTTTCAGCGACAGGAAGTCGAAGAGGGGGGCCCGCTAAAGTCTCAGTTTTTGGGTCTGCTTTAATGGGGACGATTAATGGAACCTCTGCAGGGAATGTAGTGGCAACTGGTTCACTTACTATCCCACTTATGAAAAGGACTGGATATCATCCACGATTTGCAGCGGCTGTAGAAGCTACTGCTTCGTCTGGTGGTCAAATTTTACCGCCAATTATGGGGGCGGGAGCATTTTTGATGGCGGAAATTACAGGCATTCCATATTCAGAAATTATTATCGCCGCCATTATTCCAGCTGTCCTTTACTTTGTAAGCGTTTACTTTATGGTTGACTTTGAGGCAATTAAGCAAGGGTTGAGTGGTGTACCAAGAAATCAGCTACCACAATTTAAGAAACTCATGAAGAAGGCTTATCTGTTTCTACCCGTCATTATTTTAATCGTGTTATTAATGAGTGGCTATTCTATTATACGGGCAGGAACAATTGGTATTGTGTCTTGTTTTGTACTCAGTCTATTTTCTAAAGAAACTAGGATGGGCTTAAAGCATATTCTTCAAGCTTTAGAACTTGGGATGAAGAATGCCATTCAATTAATTGCCATTGTGGCTAGTGCAGGGATTATCGTTGGAACGATTGCGTTAACGGGTGTTGGTCAACGTTTCAGCTCCATGCTTTTATCTATTGCAGATAATAACTTACTAATCGCACTTGTATTTGCAATGTTAGTTTCAATTATTTTAGGAATGGGGATGCCTACGACGGCAGCTTATGCTGTAGCCGCATCAGTGATTGCGCCTGGCCTTGTAAATTTAGGTATTGAGCCGATTGTTGCTCATATGTTTGTGTTCTTCTATGCGGTTATGTCGGCAATTACACCTCCAATCGCACTTGCCGCATTTGCCGCGGCAGGAATAGCAGGGACAAATCCTATGAAAACAGGAGTTACATCTTTTAAGCTTGGTCTTGCAGCATTTATCATTCCATTTATGTTCTTCTTTAGTCCAGAGTTGCTGCTGCTTGAAGGAACGAGCGTTTCTATAGGTCTTGCCGTAATTACTTCAATCATTGGCGTGTACTTCTTAGCCGCATCTGTGGAAGGGTGGTTCTTCGGCAGAAGTGCAAATATTCTCGCCAGAGTCATGCTCATTGTAGCTGCGGTGTTGCTCATGCTTTCAGGATGGGCAACGGATCTATCAGCAATTGTTTTAATCGTAATCGTGTTATTTATTCAAAGGTCCAAGCCACCTGAAGCTCCTTTACGAAAGGACAATCTTGAAGTAAATATGTAGCGACGGAAGGAAGTACGATTATGAAACCTTTGGAAGGAATTACAGTGCTTTCAGTAGAGCAGGCGATTGCAGTACCTTTTACGACTAGACAATTAGCCGATTTAGGTGCTCGAGTCATTAAAGTTGAACGTCCAGAAACGGGGGATTTTGCTAGACATTATGATAAATCTGTAAACGGGATGTCCAGTCATTTTGTTTGGACGAACCGATCAAAGGAATCAATCACCTTAGATTTAAAAGCAGAAAAAAGTAAAGCAGTATTCGAGAGTTTACTAGAGGAAGCAGATATTTTCATTCAAAACCTTGCACCTGGTGCTATGGAGCGACTCGGTTATGGAACCGAAGATCTTCATCATAAATTCCCAGAGTTAATCATTTGTAACCTTTCAGGTTATGGAGATTATGGACCCTACAGGAACAAAAAAGCATATGACCTGCTTGTGCAATGTGAAGCAGGACTAGTTTCCATAACCGGTGGTGAAGATACACCATCGAAGGTAGGGGTGTCGATTGGAGATATTGCAGCTGGGATGTATATGTACTCGGGCATTCTTACTGCCCTTCTCCTGCGTTCGCATACAGGTAAAGGGCAAGTTATTGAAGTCTCCATGCTTGAAGCGTTAGGTGAGTGGATGGCTACCCCATGTATTACGCAGCCTACGGAGGAGAAGAACCTAGGCGGCTAGGTGCAAGCCATTCGACCATCTATCCATACGGCCCGTTTCGCTGTAGTGGGAGTGATACAGTATTCGTCGGCTTGCAAAATGAACGAGAATGGGTGAAATTTTGTGAGCAAGTGTTGCTTGACGATTCTTTGGCCACGGATAATCGTTTCGATTCAAACGCCAAGCGGTCTCAAAATCGAGGAGAATTGCGCGTTATCATTGAGTACGTGTTCAGTACACTGAGTTCAGAGGAGGTGTTGCAAAGATTAGATGGAGGAAAGATTGCGAATGCAAAATTAAATACGATGAGAGAGTTCTTTAATCATCCGCAATTACAAGCAAGAGATCGCTGGCGCGATGTAGAAACATCTGCGGGTGTCGTTCAAGCATTACTTCCCCCTGTAAACATAAAGGGAGTTGAAAGTGTAATGGGCAGCGTCCCTGACCTAGGAGAGCATACAGATCAAATTCTAAGAGACCTAGGCTATAGTAAAGAAGAAATAGACGGGTTTAGAAGTGAAAATTTAATTTGACGATGAAATATGAAGTTCCATAATTCAATAAATAATCAATGAGGTGAGAATAATGAAAAAACTAAAGATGTTCACGTTAGCTAGCGTATTACCCTTACTTTTACTCTCTGCATGCGGAGAAGAGTCTTCAGGTGGAGATGCAGAAGGTGAGTTTCAAGAGCTAGATTATCCGAGCACAGTTACGATTGGAACAGCTTCCCAAGGAGGTACGTATTACATTTGGGGAGGTGCATTTTCTTCTTTACTTGAAGATCATTTAGATATTACGTCGAATGTCGAAGTGACAGGTGGGCCGGTTCACAACATTCAACTATTAGGTGCAGGGGATGCCCACCTTGGGATGACTACAGTAGGTCCATTATTTGAGGGGTATTATGGAGAAGGTGCATGGGTCGGGGATGAACCATACGAGGATATTCGAGTGATTTTCCCAATGTACACAACACCATTCCATTGGTGGTCCTTGGAGAATACAGGCGTAGATAACATTCAAGAACATGCTGGGCAAAGAGTAGGGGTTGGTCCATCTGGAGGAACTCCTGGTGAGTACAATCCGCAAATCTATGATGCACTAGGTATTGAAACAGGTGATCAAGTACAAGCAGGCGCAAGTGATATGACGTCTCAAATGCTAGATGGACAATTAAGCCATATTGGATTCTCAGCAGGAATACCAATCTCTGCAGTTACCGAAGTTGAAGCGCAAGCAAGCATAAATATTTATGGTATTGATGGTGAAGACCGGGAGACGGTAATGGAAGCACTTCCTTACTTCACGGAGTATGTGATTCCAGGGGACACATACGGACAACTTGATGGAGATTTAGAAACGATCGGAATGTACAACTTTGGAGTCGTACAACGGGAGGCGAATGCAGATTTCGTTTATGACCTCGTCAAAGCATACCATGAAAACATTGACCAAATCATTTCCGTGCATCAGTCTGCAGAAGAGGCTCAAGATCCTGAGGCAATCCTTATGAATGAAGAGTATCCGATGCATGTTGGTGCGATCCGTTATTATGAAGAAATTGGTATTGATTTGCCAGATGAAGTATATCCAGAAGAGTATGAGAGTTCTGAGGAATAATCGATGTGGTCGTTGTGCACACATCCTTAGTGGATAATTAGGGAGGAGTAGATTGGGATGTTGTCAAAACAGCTAGCTGAATACACGGTCGAGAAAACGTATGATCATCTAACGAGTGATACGATTGAATTCACGAAACAATGCATTCTTGATTGGTTAGGATCTGCTTTAGCGGGTGCCTCACAACCACCTGTTCAAATTCTTCACGAATTCATTGATGAAATGGGTGGAAAAGAACATTCTAGTTTAGTCACAGGTGGGAAAACCTCAGTATATCAAGCTGCGTTCGTAAATGGGGCCAGCTCCCACATTGTTGAGCTAGATGATATTCACCGGGAATCAATTGTTCATGCGGGAACTGTTGTTATCCCTGCGGCCGTTGCAGTTGCAGAATATTTAGGTAAAACAGGAAAGGATTTAATTACAGCTGTTGTCGTTGGCTACGAAATTGCATACCGAATTGGTGAAGCTGTGAGCCCTTCCCACTATGAGAAATGGCATAACACAGCTACTTGTGGAACTTTCGGTGCAGCTGCAGCTGCAGCAAAGTTATTTAACTTGAGTGTTAATGAGACGATACATGCAATTGGCAGTGCAGGAACCCAAGCGGCTGGTTTATGGGAATTTATTGAAGATGGAGCAATGAGTAAACAACTTCATCCTGCAAAATCTGCAATGGAAGGTGTATTATCAGCATTAATTTCTCAAAAAGGATTCACGGCTGCAAATAAAATACTTGAAGGTGATCGCGGTTTCATGTATAGCATGAGTGCGCACCCAGACGAAACGAAAATCACTGAAGGATTAGGCGAAACGGAAAAGATAAAAGAAAATTCATTTAAAATACATGCATCATGTAGACATACGCATCAACCGATCGATATTGCACTTTCTCTTTTGGATGAAGAAGGGATTACTCACGATCAAATCGATAAAATTAAAGTACGAACATATCAAGCTGCTCAAAAAGTAGCAGGTAATCCCAACCCCAAAAGCGTTTATGGAGCGAAGTTTAGCATTTCTTATTGTACGTCATTAGCGTTTGTATATGGGAATGCTGGGTTAACCGATTTTAACGAGGATCGTCTTCATGAACCTGCGATCCGGAATCTGATGGATAAGGTCGAAGTAATTGTAGATGAAGAGGTTGAAAAAGAGTATCCAAAAGAGTGGGGCACGAAGATGGAAGTGTATACGAATGATGGAATGAGTTACGAGAGAGCCGTTAAATTTCCTAAAGGTGATCCAGAAAACCCAGTTAGTCTAAAGGACATTCAATTGAAATTCAAAAAAATGCTAGAGGAGTCAGGTATTGGAGCACTCATTATTGATGGACATATTGATCGTGTGGCAGCGCTTGAGAAAGAAGAATTAATCGCAGATTGGTTTGTACAATCTACACGGAATATAAAGGTGTGATCTGCATTGAAAGAAATTAGTGTGGAGCAAATTACTGAGCAAGTTGCAAACCTTTGTAAATTGGCAAGTTATGATTTAAATGACGATATGTTACAAGCATTTGAAGCAAGTATTGGAAAAGAGAAATCACCTGTTGGTAAAGATGTTCTTCAACAATTATTAGACAATGCAGAGATAGCTAAAAGAGAGCGTATGCCGATGTGTCAAGATACCGGACTCTCAGTATTTTATATCGAGTTAGGATACGATTGTCGCATCATTGGAGGAAGCTTATATGATGCGATCCATGAAGGAGTTCGCATCGGATCAGATGAAGGTCTGCTCAGACACTCTGTTGTTACAGACCCGTTAGAGCGTAAAAACAGTGGCGACAATGCACCTGCAGTGATTCATGTGGAAATGACGGATGGAGATTCACTCAGAATACGCCTTTCAGCTAAAGGAGGCGGTAGTGAAAATATGAGCAGAATGGCGATGCTCAAACCATCAGATGGATTCGAAGGTGTGGAGAAATTTGTGCTAGACACCGTCGAATTAGCTGGACCCAATGCATGCCCACCGATGATTGTTGGTGTAGGTATTGGAGGCAATTTCGAGCAAGTGGCATACATTGCTAAGAAGTCACTCTTTCGGCATGTCGGAGAAAGGAATTTGAATGAAAGAATTGCCAACATTGAACGAGATTGGTTGGATAAGTGCAATCGACTTGGCATTGGACCACAAGGAATGGGAGGCACGACGACAGCATTTGATGTAAAAGTAGAAGTGAAACCGTGTCATATTGCATCCTTACCCGTTGCGGTAAATATTCAATGTCATGCAAGTCGCCATAAAGAAGTGACCATTTAAGAAGGTGAACCATAATGGAAGCCAAAAAATTATCTTTACCACTCACTGATGAAGATATTATTAACTTATCCGCAGGAGATCGCGTCTTACTATATGGGAATGTTTTAGCAGCGAGAGATGCGGCCCATAAACGATTGATAGAATGTATCGAGAACGATGAACCACTGCCGATAAACATTACCGGGTCTATCATTTACTATGTGGGCCCAACACCAGCAAGAAAAGGAGCAGTCATAGGCGCAGCTGGCCCTACGACAAGCGGCAGAATGGACAAGTATACGCCTCAACTTATCGAAAGAGGGCTAAAAGGCATGATCGGCAAAGGGTATCGAAATGAAGAAGTGAAGTCAGCCATTAAGGAACATACCGCTGTATACTTTGCTGCTGTTGGTGGTTCAGGCGCACTCTTGTCTCAATCAATCGTTGAGGAGAAAATCGTTGCTTACGAAGAGCTAGGTCCGGAAGCAATTAGAGAACTAACCTTAGATGGATTTCCGGTTACAGTAATTAATGATTCGGAAGGGCTTGACTTATACGAGATTGGGAAAGAAGAGTACAAGAAATAATAAACAGTAACACCATGAAGATATGTCTACACATAACTTCATGGTGTTACCTTACTTTTTAGCAAATAGTAGTTATACATACCACTTTCAAATGAGCTCATTTAATGGAACTATGTAGAGTACAGAGATGTTATGTTTTATGAAGATTTCTAGTTAATTGGGGTGATGTGGCATTAACATAAAACGGATAGACCATTTCGTTTTAACAATCGAAGATATCAATAAATCAAAATGGTTTTACGGTGAAGTTTTAGGCATGGAAATAATTACATTTAATAACGACAGAGTTGCTGCTAAGTTTGGTGATCAAAAAATTAATTTTCATGAAACTGGTTGTGAAATTAAACCTCACGCTTATTCTCCGGTAAGAGGCTCCTCAGATTTTTGTCTTGTATCGGATGATACGGTAGAGAATCTACGAACACACCTGAAAGATAATGGGATAGTCGTTGAATTAGGTCCTGTCAAACGTACAGGCTCTCTTGGCCCAATCTTTTCCATCTATATAAGAGACCCGGATAAGAATTTAATAGAAATCTCTACTTATAATCATTAAATAGTCAAAAAGCGAGCGCCGTTATCACAACGTCGCTCGCTTTACTTGTTATCTCACCGCCAACTTCTTCTTCGCCTCTTTACGCTTGGCGTGCAAGATGGGTTCGGTGTAGCCGCTTGGTTGCTCACGTCCTTTAAATACGAGGTCGCAGGCAGCTTGGAAGGCGACGGAGTCGCCGAAGTTTGGTGCCATGTTGCGGTATTCTGGATCGCCTGCATTTTGTTCGTCAACGACCTTTGCCATTCGTTTCATCGTGTCCATAACTTGTTGTTCGTTCGTGATGCCGTGGTGTAGCCAGTTAGTCATATGTTGGCTCGAGATGCGCAACGTAGCCCGGTCTTCCATGAGTCCAACATCGTTAATGTCGGGGACGTTGAACAACCGACACCTTGTTCAACCCAACGTACGACGTATCCAAGAACGCCTTGCGCATTGTTGTCCAGTTCTTTTTGGATGTCTTTGGCAGAAAACGTTTCAGTCGTTGTTGGAATTTGAAGAATGTCTTGCACGTAATCTTCGGTGTCCGTTTTCCGTTCGTCTTGAATGGTGCCGACATTAATCTGATGATAATGCATGGCGTGTAAGCTAGCGGCTGTTGGGGAAGGAACCCAGGCAGTGTTTGCACCGGCCTTTAACTGTCCGCCTTTTTGTTCCATCATTGCGTTCATTAAGTTTGGCATCGCCCACATGCCTTTACCGATTTGAGCTTTGCCTTGAAATCCGCTTTGTAGTCCAGCTTTCACATTCGCTTTTTCATACGCGGCGAGCCACGATGTTTGCTTCATGTCATTTTTGCGGATCACATAGCCGGCTTCCATCGACGTATGAATTTCATCACCGGTTCTGTCGAGAAATCCAGTATTAATAAAGACGATCCGCTCTTTGGCCGCGTTAATACATGCTTTCAGATTCAGTGTTGTCCGGCGCTCTTCGTCCATTACACCAACTTTTAGCGTGTTTCGTTCAAGGCTGAGCACATCTTCAATCCGGTCAAACAATTCGTTAGTGAACGCGACTTCGCGGGACCCGTGCATCTTCGGCTTCACGATGTACACCGAGCCGGTTCGTGAGTTTTGCAACGGCCCGTTTTTCAACAAGTCATGTTTCGCGATCAGACTCGTCATCATCCCGTCCATAATGCCTTCTGGTGTTTCATTGCCGTTTGCGTCAAGCACAGCATCGGTCGTCATCAGATGCCCGACATTGCGGATGAAAAGAAGAGAACGGCCATGCAGTTCTAAGCTTTGACCACCACGCGATGTGTACGTGCGGTTTCCATTTAGCGTCCGGGTAACATCCTTACCGCCTTTCGAGAATGTTGTCTCCAGTGTGCCTTTCATAAGACCGAGCCAGTTGCGATACACGAGGATTTTATCCTCAGCATCGACCGCAGTGACCGAGTCTTCACAATCAATAATGGTCGTGATCGCCGATTCGATCACAATGTCTTTAACGCCTGCGGAGTCATCTTTACCGATCGGATGATTGCGATCAATTTGCACGTCAAGATGACTGCCATTATTCACAAGCAACAGCGACTCCGGCTTAGATTCGCTACCTGTATAGCCGACAAATTGATCGGCATCTTTTAATGAGAGCAACTTGCCATCAGCTGTTTCAAGGACGAGTGCCCCGTTCTCAACCCAATAGGACACCACATCTTTGTGACTCGTGCCATCCACCGGGACCGCCTCATCCAGAAACGACTTCGCATAATCAACGACTTTATTTCCACGAACAGCATTATACGATGTGCCCTGTTCCGCCCCTGCCTCCTCAGAAATAATGTCGCTTCCATATAACGCATCATACAAACTACCCCAGCGTGCATTCGCCGCATTCAGCGCATAACGAGCATTATTCACCGGGACGACAAGCTGCGGCCCCGCCTGGGAACTCACTTCAGAATCCACATTCGCCGTCGTAACCGTCACATCTCCAGGGTCTTCCTCGAGATACCCAATTTCTTTTAAATATTGAAAATAGGCAGTTGACTTCTCTTCGCCAGGGTGGGAGACATGCCACTCATCTAACTTCTTTTGCAACGTCTCGCGTACCTCTAAAAGCTCAGCATTCCTCACACTAAAGTCATCGAGTATTTTACTGTAATCTGTCCAAAATTTTTGTTCATCGAGGCCCGTGCCTGGGATTACCTCTTCGTTCACAAATGTGTATAAGTCTTCCGAGACTTGAATATTAGCGATTTTTTTATAGGACATGTGTGTACGCTCCTTTATCATTTTCTAGTTAAATTTTATAATAGTTTATCAAATAACGGAAATACATGTATCGAATGAGTATTATGCTTTTTAGTTATGGACTTTCGTTTGGCGATTCTGTATGGGTCTTTGACAAGTATATAAGAATAAGAGAATATGAAAGCGTTATCATTATTTCCTAGGGGGGAAGGAACTATGGAACTGGGTATTGGTGTGTTATCGATGTTGGCACTTTTACCAATTATTGTTGTTTTTGTGTTAATCGTTGCCTTGAATTGGTCGGCAAAGAAGGCAATGCCTGTCGCACTTATTTTAACCATCTTGCTTGCCATTTTCGTTTGGGGAGCAGAAACTGCCCAAGTAGGCGCAGCTGTAATCAACGGGATTGTTTCCGCTTTAGAAATTCTATTTATTGTTTTTGGGGCGATTCTTTTACTTAACACGCTCAAAGAAACAGGGGCATTGCAGACGATACGTTCTGGATTTACGAGCATCTCTCCAGACCGTAGAATTCAAGCCATAATTATTGCTTGGCTGTTCGGATCATTTATTGAAGGTTCTGCAGGGTTTGGAACGCCATCAGCGGTCGTTGCGCCACTTCTTGTTGCGATTGGATTCCCGGCAATGGCAGCGGTGTGTGCTGCACTCGTCATTCAAAGTACGCCGGTTTCTTTCGGGGCAGCAGGGACCCCAATTCTTACAGGGGTAGGGTCTGGGCTTGGCGGGCAAGACAACGTCATGACCGCACTTGGTTCGATACCTTACGATGATTACGTATTCTCCATTGGAGCCCAAGTTTCAGTCATTCATGCGCTTGCAGGTATTCTTGTTCCATTACTAATGGCTGGATTAATTACGCGATTTTTCGGTAAGAATCGCTCTTTCTTAGAAGGATTCAAAGTATGGAAATTCGCAATATTCTCAAGTTTAGCCTTTACTGTTCCTTACGTCATTATTGCGCATACGTTAGGGCCAGAATTCCCATCGATGCTTGGTGGACTGATCGGCTTGTTGATTGTCATCCCAGCAGCGAAAAAAGGGTTTCTCCAGCCGAAAGAGGAAGACGTATTCCAATTCGAAGATCGAAAATATTGGCAACCTGAATGGATTGGTTCATTGCAGGATGCTTCTCTTAAAGAAATTACAGGGAAGCGGATGAGCTTGATGCGGGCCTGGTCACCGTACGTCGTCGTTGCGCTACTACTCATCCTATCTCGAACCATTGATCCGATTAAACAATTTTTACAACAACCCGCATTAACACTAGAATGGGAAAATATATTCGGCTCTTCAATCACAGCCGATGCATCGCCGTTATTTATTCCGGGCACGATCTTTATTGTCGCGTCAGTATTTGCATATTTTGCTCACTCGTTAAGTAAACGAAGAGGAGCATACAAACAAGCGTGGGTGGACACTTCCAAAACGTGGGTGCAAGCCGCCGTTCCGCTACTGCTAGCGGTCCCGATGGCACAAGTGTTTATCAACTCAGGATCCGAAGTGTACGAGAGCATGCCCCTCGTCCTTGCCGAAGCGGCCAATGCCGCAGTAGGCGACGTCTGGCCACTGTTCGCGCCCGTCATCGGTGCCTCGGCGCATTCTTTGCAGGAAGTAATACGGTGAGCAACATGATGTTTGCCCTCTTCCAATTTGGAGCTGCTGAACAAATGGCCCTTGATGCGAGGGGAGCAGGAATCGTCGTTTCCTTGCAAGCTGTAGGAGGAGCGGCAGGCAACATGATCGCCGTGCACAACGTCGTTGCCGCAGCAGCTACGGTGGGTCTCATCGGAAAAGAAGGATTAGTCATAAGAAAAACCCTCATCCCGATGTTCTATTATGTTGGCGTTTCTGGCTCATCGGCCTGGGACTCGTTGCGATGCATAGTGTAGGTGGTTTTAGCTTCTGGCTCATTGCCGCACCGCTCTTTGCCATCATTTACGTGATCGTTTTAAGCCGATTAAAAGGCAATCGACCGCCAAGTGTAGGTAGTGGGAAGTCACTCGATACGTAATGAATGAAAGAACCGCTTGCATTGCGCAAGCGGTTCTTTCATGTGAATGGCGATCGTAGTGGAGAGGGTAATAGGCACAAGTCTACTAAGCCGGAATTTGCGCTCAAGTTGGAACAAACTGCGCCCAAGTTTAGCGAAATGAGCGCTAAAATCGGTTAGAAGAGCAAACTAGAGCGCAGAAGGGTGAAACTAGAGCGCAGAACGGCCGTTCGTCTTGCCCGCAAGTGCCGGCATCCTCTGCGGCAACGGGTTCAGAGACCCATTCTTTACATTTCCAAGCCAAAAACTAGCAACGTATCGGCGCGAGCCGCGCCGAACGGAGACCGGTTTCGTTTCGGCTCCGCCGGGGCCGACGAGTTGCTAGGTCTTCAGGTTGGAATTTGCGCTCAAGTTGAGACAAACTGCGCCCAAGTTTATTGAAATCAGCGCTAAAATTGTTTGAAAATGCAAACTTGAGCGTAGAAGGACGAAACTAGAGCGCAGAATTGACGTCCCCACACCGAGACTGGCGTGGGGACGTAGTTTTATGCGGGCGACATCAACCTTATGAATGACTAGCCACGCTCCACGCCTCACCGCTGCCGACGGCGCGCTTGACTTCGCCGCAACGGGCAGGTTTAGGGAACTGTTTGTCGGGGTTCAGACGGTTGTTCGGGTTAAAGACGGAGCGCACCCGCAATTGGCGTTCAATTTCTTCGTCCGTGAAGACGAGACGCATGTCTTCTTTCTTCTCAATGCCGACACCGTGTTCACCGGTAATGGAGCCGCCGACGGCTGTACAAGCGGCGAGTGTGCGGGAACCAACGTCAATGGCAAGTTCGGTCTCGCCTTCGTTCCTCGCATCAAATAAAATGAGTGGGTGCAAATTCCCGTCGCCAGCGTGGAATACGTTGGCGATTCTGAGGCCGGATTCGTCGCTAATTTTTTGGATGTCTTGCAATACTTCCATGAGTCGCTCCTTGGGATGACCCCGTCTTGCACGAGATAATCCGGGGAGATCGCGCCCATTGCGCCAAATGCCGTTTTTCGATTCGCCCACCATTTGCCCCGTTCCACATTATTTTTTGCAACCTTAATTTCGGTAACGTGGTTCTGTTTGCACACCGCAACCATTTCTTCGATCTGGCTCGTGATTCCTGCCCCGATGCCATCGACCTCCATGATAAGCACAGCTTTTAAACCTTCAGGATGACCGACAGGTTTGGTGGCCGCCTCGACACCAACAATTGCAATTTCATCCATCATTTCAATCGCGGCTGGCACAATTCCGGCACTAATAATGTCCGATACCGCCTGACATGCATCGTCGACCGTATCAAAATAAGCGAGGGCGGTTTCTTTTGCTTCAGGGTTTTTCAAGATGCGCACGGTGATGCTCGTGACGATGGCAAGTGTTCCTTCAGAGCCGGTCAGAAGACCGAGCAAATCATACCCAGGCATATCCGGAGCACCATCAAGTTCCAGTACTTCACCGTCATGCATGACAACCTCAAGACCGAGAATATGATTCGTTGTCACTCCGTATTTTAAACAGTGGCACCGCCGGCATTCTCTGCAACATTCCCACCGATTGTACAACACGCTTGGCTTGAGGGATCAGGCGCATAATAATACCCTCGATGGGAAATCGAATTCGATAGCTTCAAGTTGATATAACCCGGTTGCACGACCGCCTCACGATTCTCGTAATCAACCGACAGCAACCCCTTCATCCGAACGAGACTAATGATCACTTCCCCGCCATAAGGCGTCGCGCCGCCACTCAACCCCGTGCCAGCTCCCCTTGGAATAAATGGAATCTCATGCTTGTGAAGCAGCTTCACAACCTCAGAAACCTCTTCAGTCGAATGGGGGAAGACGACAGCGAGCGGCATACCCCGATAGACGGTTAGGCCATCACATTCGTACGTACGCAAGTCTTCATCACGATAAAGGATGGCATCTTCTGGCAACACGTCGCTTAACCATTTCACTAGCTCAGACTTTTCTATGACTGTGCTCATGTCGACTCCTCCTTCTCATATGCCCAATCGAGCAACTGCATTGTGTGTACAACGTTTTCGCTCCGACCGTATTTCTTTACGCCTAAGGCAATTTGCAGCATACAGCCAGGGTTACCCATCGAGATCATTTCAACGTTTTCTGGCACATCGTCAATTTTACGTTTTAGTAATCTGCCGGCCATATCAGGGTTCGTCAAGTTATAAATTCCTGCACTGCCACAGCAGCGATCCGCATCTGGAAGATGTACCATTTCTACACCTGGAATTTGTTCGAGAAGTTCACGAGGTTCATCCCATACTTGTTGACCGTGCGCGAGGTGGCAAGCGTCATGATAGGTGATTCTTTTGTTTATTTCTGCTTTTGGCGGCTCATAGCCATAATCGTATAAATATTTGGACACATCAATGACGCGTTCGGAGAATGCTTCTGCTTTCTCTCGGTATTCTTCGTCATTTTGGAGAAGTTCAGGGTATTCTTTAAGGGCGCAGCCACAACCGGCGGCATTGACGACGATGTGATCTTCATTCATAAATGCATCGATGTTATCTCGTGCAAGCTTTTTGCCCATCGCTCGGTCTCCGGCGTGTACATGGAGCGCACCACAACATTTCTGGTTCTTTGGAATGTGTACGTCATGCCCGTTTTTTTGCAGGACACGGACGGTTGCTTCATTCACATCGCTAAACATGACATCCATAATACAGCCCGTAAACATAGCGGCGGATTGCTTGGCAGTTCCTTTCGCAGGCAATTGGTCTGGGTAGGTTTTAAGGACAGGCTTTCCAATTGGCGGCATAATGGCTTCCATATCACTCAAATGTTCGGGCAGTATACGAATGGCCCTTGTTTTGCGGACGGCAAATTGGACACCGCTTTTTTGGTACAGTTTCGTTAATGACCCGAGTGTATGCATTCGCTTTGTATGGGGAAAGATGCCGCGTAAGAAGAGTTTATTCAACAGTGCAGGAACCCCTGTAAGTGGAACAGCCTGGCGTACTTGGCCTCTCGCTTCTTCAATGAGAGCGCCGACTTGAACACCGGCAGGGCATGCGGTTTCGCACGCACGACAGTCCAGGCAAGTGAATACCGGGTCAGCAAAGGCTTCGTTCAGCTCGATTTCACCTTTGGCAACAGCGACAATAGAATGAACACGTCCTCGAGGAGATTGGTGTTCGTGACCGAGCTCTTGGTACGTAGGACAAGCTTCAAGACACATGCCACAATGAACACACGCAGAAAATTTGTCTTCATCAGGGGCGTCTTCCCACAAGTAATTTCCTTTCGGATTATCTGCTTTTTTCACGACTAATTCTGCTAGCTTTGCCATTTACATTCCTCCTACAACACGTGTTGGGCTAAGAATGGTGTCTGGGTCAAGTTGATGTTTGATACCTTCGAGCAGTCTCATATAGCAGGGGGCTCTCCCCATGGGGCGACCGTTTTGCGAACGTCCAGCGGTGCATCGACGATCGTCGCATGGCCCCCAATTTGCTCAGCATGGGTACGCACGTTTTGGATCGCCCGGATGACGTCGCGGTGTCTCCGCTCAAGTAGATTCGACTCAGTCCGTGTGCGACACCGCCGTGAGCATACACGTCAACATCGGTTAAGCGCTTACAATTTCGCAACACATCTAGGACGTGCATGTTTTTCGTTCCGACTTTTAGAATGATCGGGTCGTTGTGCGTAAAGGACAAGTCGTTGAAAGATCGCCAATAGGTGTGCACGTCTGTGCCGGTTCGTGTATCCACCGTGGCGCTGTTTGGAACGTGTGTATTGACCCATTCAATTTGCGCATGAACGGCTTCCTCAACATCCTCAAACGTAATCAACACGTCGCGAAGGTTGACCACTTCTAGTGTGACCGGCTCCATGTAGCTATTCAGAAGCTCGACGAGAAAAGGTCTCAACGCATCTGGATCGCTAAACGTCACGACACATAAAGCAGTAAACTTAGGTATAGGTCGGAGTTTAAACGTACATTCGGTCATAACCCCGAGTGTGCCCATTGAGCCGATAAAGAGTTTGTTCATATCATAACCGGCAACATTCTTCACGACTTTCCCTCCAGAACGAAGCACTTCTCCACTCGGATGCGCGACTCGAAGGCCGATCACGTGGTCGCGCGCCGAGCCGTATAGTGCACGTTTGGGTCCGCTATCATTACTCGCGATCACGCCGCCGATGGTTGCATCGGCAGGTCGGTAAGGGTCAATCGGTATCATTTGTTTATACTCCGCAAGTTGGTCTTGCACGTCTTGAAAGTTCGCACCCGGTTGAACGGTCACCGTCATGTCCCCCGCAGAGTGTTCGAGAATGCGATTCATATTTTTGAGAGACAGTTCAATGTCAGCATCTTCGGTGACGCCGCCAAACCCTCGTTTTGAACCATTCCCCGTTGGGATCACCGTCTGCTTTTTGGTTTGCGCTTCTTGCAATAGATGAACCACTTCTTCTTCAGATAGCGGTTCATAGCGTTTCTTCCCTTTATTGCCTTTCATTCGTTCGTCCTCCTTCCTGAATCGCCTCTTTTAGTAACGTTTCAACATAGGTGAGGTGCATGTGCATGGCTTCTCTTGACCGTGTCGCGTCTCCTGCCTGAATACATGCATACAGCTCGGTGTGCTGATCGTGAATGGCGTTCATAAGTACCGGGTCATTAGCAATCACTTGGTGACAATCTTGCAATGCTTTCTTTAAGCTCGTTGAGATTGATTCCAATAGTTGGACGAGCATGAGGTTGCCTGTGCAGTTGGCGAGGGCGAGGTGAAAAGCATAATCCGCTTCCCAGCCATCAGCGAGTAAAGAGTCGAGCTCCTTAAGCTGTGCTTCTGTTCGCATTTGTGCCGCTTCAAAAGCGATGCCGGCCTCAACAATCTTTCGGACAGCAAACAATTCGTGTACCGTTTGTTCGTTTGAAAGATTGAATTGAAAAGAGGGAAGCGGCTTGGTATCTGCGACAAATATCCCTCGCCTTGAACAATCGTAATGAGTCCTTTCCCTTTTAGACTCGTCAGCGCATCGCGAACGGAAGAGCGGCTAACAGAAAACTGCTCACACAGCTCGCGCGTCGAAGGAAGTTTTTCCAGGGGTTCATACGCTTTCGACGTAATCCAATTTTCAATTTGCTCAGATACTTGCTCTGAAATTCTTTTTGTCATTATTTTCTGAACTTGAATGTGTGTCACCTCCAAGAGGTCAGATGTATGATATGTGATTACATCATATACGAATGTGAGTCATTAAAGAAGGTGTTTGGCTAGACCTAATTGGAATAGGGGGTATGTATTTTAGTTATATGCCGAAAAACTCTATTGTAAAAAAATATATACTGTAGAAATTTACTATTTCGCACAGATCTATTGTTACAATTTTTTTGTAATTCATTAGTTCTTGAGCAAATAATCTGACAAATAATGTTGACAAATTTCAGATAAATAACTATTATGTTGCTTAAGATAGAACAAAAAGAATAAATTTTTGAAAAAGAAACCTGTTAAATACAAAAAATTGTAATCATCGAACAAAATTTAAATTTTGTTGTGAGGTGAACTGGATTAATTTAATTTGAGGTGAAAATATGAATAGTGTAATTTTTGATCAAGCCATTCGCTCCGCAGAGATCATTCATAAGATGTTAGGCTCTAACTGCGAAGTTGTCGTCCATGATTTCAGTAACTTGGATGAGTCATTAATTCATTCATCAGGGACACTCACGCAAAGAGATATCGGGTCGCCGGCAACTGATTTGGTATTAAAAGAGTTACAAAAACCGCCGGAAGAAGTAAAAGACCTAGCCAATTACTCGACGACGTATGATGGAATTATAATGAAATCCTCGACCATTTTTTTAAGAGATATTGGGGGTCGGGTCGTTGGGGCGCTCTGCATTAATCTAAATATTAGCAAGTTATCTTCATTGCAAGAAGAATTACAGCAATTTCTCTCTATTGAAGACGGAACAGAAGCAAACGAATCATTCTACTCAACAGTACATGATGTGATTGAAGAGATGGTAGAGAACGTTGTGAGCGAATTCAACAAAGGAATTGATCATTTAAGTATGGATGAGAAAGTGGATATCGTTCGAAGGCTCGATTACAAGGGAGCGTTTTTAATTAAAGGAGCCGTTGAATATTTAGCCCAATACTTAAACGTTTCTAAATTCACAATATACAATTATTTACAAAAAATAAAAACAGAAAAAGAGTATCATATCGGAAAAGGTGGATTGAATAATGGTTGAAGAAATTGTAACAGACGATGCACCAGCAGCAATCGGACCCTATGCTCAAGCGGTTAAAGCAGGGAATTTCTTATTTTTATCAGGTCAATTACCTATTGATCCAAACGATCAACAACTTGTACATAGAGAGGTTCGAACTCAAACCCGTCAAGTTTTAGCGAATATTAATTCAATCTTGAAATCACAACAATTGGAAATAACCAATCTCGTAAAAACAACAATTTTTATTAATGATATGAACCACTTTCAAGAAATCAATGAAGAGTACAGTCAGTTTATGCAGGAACATCGTCCGGCAAGGTCTGCGGTAGAGGTAAGTCGTTTACCCAAGGACGTTCTTGTGGAAATAGAAGCAATTGCTGTTTTTGAAGATTAAACCATTTTGAGAGGAGCATTTCAAATGAATAAACGATTCATGATGTCTTCTTTTCTTATCTTATCAGCAATGACTGTCGCTGCATGTGCAGATCCAGAGCCTGAGAATGCAGTAACAGGAACAAATGAACAAGGTGATGAAGAGACGCCTGTGACAACTGAAGAAACGGAAAACTCTGTTAGCCTCGCCTGGAATTCACAGCCTCCAACTCTCGATCCACATGTCACAAACACGAATGTAGTAAGAGACTTAGCTCGACCAGTTTTTGAGCAACTCGTAACCTTTGACGAAAGCTATGAGCCAATTCCAATGCTAGCGGACTCTTTTGAGGAGAATGAAGACGGAAGTGAAATTACCTTTTATTTAAGAGAAGGTGTTCTTTTTCATAATGATGAAGAAATGACCGCCGATGATGTTGTTGCATCAATGGAGAAGTGGCAGTCAGGTGGTGCACCGGCTGCTGCAATGGGCGATTCAACATGGCAAGAAGTTGATGAGTATACCGTCAAACTTCACGTAGACGAGCTTCCATCTCCGTAATGTACACACTTGCAGATGTGACTCAAGCTGCTGCGATCATGCCAAAAGAGATTATAGACAGCGCCGGCTCTACTGGTGTTGAACAATACATCGGGACAGGCCCGTTTCAGTTGGAGGACTGGGTGTACGATTCTTATATTCAATTCTCTAAGTTTGATGATTATCAATCGTTAGATGGAGAACCTAATGGGTTAGGTGGAAAAAAAGAAGCCCTTGTTGATGATCTGTTTGTCTACTTCGTTGCAGATGATTCTACGAGAACAAATGGCATTATTACTGGAGAATATGACTATGCTTTTCAATTGCCGCAAGATAGCTACGATCAATTGGAAGGAGCAGATGGTATTGTCAATGATGTTTGGCCGTTTGGATTTCAAACATTAGTGTTTAATAAAGAAGGAATTTTCGGTGATCAGTCGTTAAGGTCAGCTGTGAATTATGGCTTGAATAATGAAGACCTTTTAGCATTAGCATTCACTGATGAAACATTTTATGAAATGGAGCCTGCGTATATGAGACCAGAGCAGACAAGCTGGTATACGCAAGCTGGTGAAGAACATTATGATGTGTATGATCTCGAGCAAGCTGAGCAGTTGCTAGATGAAGCGGGTTACAGCGGAGAAGAAATAACAATTCTAACAAGTGAGGATTATAGCTACCACTATAACTCCGCTATTATTACCCAGCAAGCATTGGAAGACTTTGGATGAATGCAACCTTGGATGCAACAGACTGGGCGACGCTTTTAGAAAGAAGAGATCAAAAAGAAGGTTGGGACATATTCTTTACGCAATTTACAACTGTAGCTACACCGTTATCGTATCCGTTTTTGCATTCTGAAAATGAATACGCAGGCTGGACAAATAATGAAGAGATTGATCGGCATCTCAATGGTATTCGATATGCTGATTCACAAGATGAAGCAACCGAACTGTTCGAAGATCTCCAACAAATCATTTGGGAAGACTTACCTGTTGTTAACGTCGGTATGGTGAACTTTATCTCGAGTTATTCAGATGATATTGATGGATATTCAGAATTTATGGGTCCGATCTTTTGGAATATGAGCATAGAAGAGTAATGAAAACAGAGATTTACGATATCTGAATGTTTATCGTAAATCTCCTTTCTTTTCGAGGACAGTTAAGGATGTGAGTACATAATGAAAGCATACATTCTCAAAAGAATTTTATCAGTCATACCTGTTTTACTTGTTGTGGCAGTTGTTGTCTTTTTTATTATCCACTTAACACCTGGCGATCCAGCGGCTGTCATACTCGGTCCAGAAGCAACTCAACAGGACGTGGAACAGTTAAGAGAGAATTTGGGGTTGAATCTCCCAATCTATGAACAATTCGTTACGTGGTTTTTCAATGTTCTAAGAGGAGATTTAGGTTGGTCGATTTATATGAATAAGCCAGTATTGAACGCATTTTTTGACCAATTAGGCCCTACATTCTCATTAGCTATTTTATCCCAAGCTATCGCTATTCTTATCGCTATCCCAATGGGGATTATCGCAGCGAGTAGAAGAGGAACTTATCTTGATCGCTTAGTAATGAGTTTTTCGTTATTCGGCGTTTCGGTACCTAACTTTTTGTTGGCTCTACTATTAGTATTAATCTTTGCTGTACATTTCTCTCTATTGCCTGTTGCAGGGTACCAACCTCTTTCCACCGGCGTTTTTGAGCATGTGCGTTACTTAATCTTGCCTGCAATTGCACTCGGTGCAATTCAAGCAGCCTTAATCTCAAGAGTAACAAGGTCATCCATGCTAGAAGTTCTCCATTCCAACTATGTAAAAACAGCTGTTGCAAAGGGAGCGAAAGAATGGGTCGTCGTCATTAAACATGCGCTAAAAAATGCTTTTATTCCAATTCTCACCGTTATTGGGCAAACGTTTGGTCAATTGATTGCAGGTGCAGTTGTCATTGAAACGGTATTTAATATTCCTGGCATTGGACAATTGATAATTAATGCTATTACGAGACGGGACTTCGAAGTGGTGCAAGGCTCTATTTTACTAATTGCAACGTTTTATGTCGTCATTAATCTAGTTGTTGATTTAATGTACGGATTAATTGATCCAAGAGTGCGCCTTAATCGAAAGTAACTGCTAACGAAAAGAGAGGAAATGCTATGCAGGTTAATCAACTTGAAGTGAATACACCACAGCTGAATAAACAAGCACTGAAGCGAAAACAAAGAAAGCTATTCATTCGCCGTTTTCTAACCAACCTTTCAGTAACCTTTGGTTCCATTATTCTGATTGTTATTGTTGTTGTCGGTTTGTTTGCACCGATTATTGCAACCCATGACCCGTATGATATTCACCCAACAGAACGTCTGAGCGCGCCGAGTTCAGAGTTTTTCATGGGTACAGATAATCTAGGAAGAGATTTGTTTAGCCGCGTCGTTTACGGTACACAAGTTTCGATGTATGTAGGCCTGTCGGTAGCAGCCATTTCTGCATTCTTTGGTTTACTTATCGGGTTGTATTCCGCGTATTATCGACCACTTGACCACGTGTTAATGAGGTTTGCTGATGGGTTAATGGCGTTCCCACCAATACTTCTAGCGATTGCCATTATGGCTGCGATGGTCCGAACCCAACAAATGTTATTTTAGCGCTTAGTGTTGTCATGATCCCTACTGTTGCTCGTGTCATTCGTTCTGCCGCGCTCGTTATAAAGGAACAAACGTATATTGAAGTATTAAAAGCCCAAGGAGCAAAGTCATTTCGAGTCATCTGGCGACATATTGCTCCAAACACGCTCTCTCATTTAATTGTCCAGTTAACTTATGTATTTGCGATATCCATTATTATTGAGGCAAGTCTAAGTTTTTAGGCGCAGGGATCCCTGCGCCAACACCAAGCTGGGGAAACATTATCTATGAAGGAAAAAGCGTGTTACATTCCGCATGGTGGATGACCATATTCCCTGGTGCATTTATCGTTATGGCGGTGTTGGCCTTAATTTATTTGGAGATGGGTTACGAGATTTATTAGATCCACATAGAAAATAGGTGATCAAATGGGAGTATTATTAGAAGTCCACGAGCTTAAAACAACGTTTACGACGGAAAATGGAAAAATGACAGCAGTTGATGATGTTTCATTTCATGTAGAAAAAGGTGAAATGATCGGAATTGTAGGGGAATCAGGTTGTGGGAAAAGTGTTACATCAGAATCGATTATGCAGTTGTTAAACCGGAGAACGACGGACTACTCTGGGGAAATTCTTTTTAAGGGCAGAAACTTGCTTCATCTAAAGGAAAAACAGCTCAGAAAAGTAAGAGGGAATGAAATCTCTATGATCTTTCAAGATCCGATGAGTTCTCTAAATCCTGTGTATACGATAGGAAATCAAATTGCTGAGGCAATCATGATTCACCAGAATAAGAGTAAGAAAGACGCTTATACTCAGGCCGTTGAATTACTTCGACTTACTGAGATTCCTTCTCCTGAAAAGCGAGTCCATGAATTTCCTCATGAACTATCAGGGGGAATGAGGCAAAGAGCAATGATTGCGCTCGCTTTAGCTTGTGAACCAGAATTATTGATTGCTGATGAACCTACGACTGCGCTTGATGTAACCATTCAAGCTCAGATTCTTGATCTTATCAAAGATTTAAAAGAGAAGCAGGGCATGGGTGTTGTTCTCATTACACATGACCTTGGCGTTGTTGCAGAAACATGTTCAAGAGTGGTCGTCATGTATCTCGGACAAGTGATTGAAGAGGCAAATGTTCATGATCTATTTGAGTCACCATTACATCCATATACGGGGGCTATTGCAGTCTGTGCCAAAAATTGATGGTGATCGCTCCAAACGATTGAACGTTATTCAAGGAACCGTTCCTTCATTAAATAACATACCTCCTGGCTGCCGGTTTTATGAACGTTGCAGCTTCCGGACAGAGAAATGCAAATCAGAGGCGCCATCTCTTGATTCTGCCAGCGGGACCCAAAAGGTGCGGTGCTGGAATTATAAAGAAATCAAAAGTAGAGAGGAGGTAGGAACGAATGTCGGTTCCACATGAAGAACAAGTGCAAGATGAACTTTTGGTCGTTGATCAATTACAAAAACACTTTCCCATAACAAATGCGCTAGGGAAAACGATTAATAACGTACGTGCAGTTGATTCTGTGAGCTTCACATTAAAGAGGAAGCAAACACTAGGTATTGTTGGTGAATCTGGTTGTGGGAAGAGCACGACAGGTCGGACGCTTCTAAGGCTCATTGAGCCGACAGGAGGGAAGGCAGTATATAAAGGGCAAGACCTCTTTTCTCTAGAAGGAAAAGAGCTCATGAAGATGAGAAGAGAAATGCAAATGATCTTTCAAGATCCCCATAGTTCAATCAATCCAAAGCAGCGTGTCGGAAATGCGGTAGAGGAGCCGATGGTAATCCACCGACTGTATAGTGGAAAGGATCGAATGACGAGAGCGATGGATCTACTCGCCAAAGTTGGCCTTAGAGAAGACCAATACTTTCGGTTCCCGCATGAATTCTCTGGAGGTCAGAGGCAACGAATAGGCATCGCTCGAGCGTTAGCAGTTAATCCAGAAATTATTGTATGTGATGAACCTGTGTCTGCACTCGATGTGTCCATTCAATCGCAAGTCATTAATCTTATGCAAGACATTCAAGATGAATTTGACTTGGCGTATATTTTTATCGCGCATGACCTAAGTGTCGTTCGCCATATTGCTGATGAAGTGGGAGTAATGTACCTAGGCAACCTCGTAGAAAAGGCAGAAACAGATGAACTATATAAACACCCGCTACATCCGTATACACAGGCGCTGCTATCATCAATTCCAAGTTCAAGTCCAAGTATCATAAAAGAACGAATTACGTTAAAAGGAGATTTACCTTCTCCTATCGATCCACCGAATGGCTGTAAGTTTCACACGAGATGCCCTCACGTGATGAATGTATGTAAGGAGATAGCTCCAGAATTTAAACATGTTAGCAGTGAGCATGGGGTTGCTTGTCATTTATATTAGAAAGGGTGAGCGGTCATGACCGAAAAATTATTTGAAGATTTGCAAGCGATATATCCCGAGATGGTCGAATTTCGACGTGAGATGCACATGAATCCGGAATTATCATTTCAAGAAGTGCACACCCCCAAAAAAATAGCAAACTATTTACGTGATTTAGGCTTAGAAGTGAGAACAGAAGTTGGAGGCAGAGGTGTTGTAGGGAAGCTTCAAGGAGAAAAACCGGGAAAAACGATTGCATTTCGAGCAGATTTTGATGCTTTGCCGATTCAAGATCAGAAGAACGTGGATTATAAATCAACTGTGGACGGTGCGATGCATGCGTGTGGGCACGATATCCATACAGCGAGCTTGCTAGGTGCGGCGAAAGTGCTGAGTCAACATAAAGATAAAATTAGCGGGTCCATTGTATTCATTCATCAATTTGCTGAGGAACAAATTCCAGGTGGTGCCATTTCGATGATTGAGGATGGTTGTCTTGATGGGGTCGATGAGATATACGGAGCACATGTTTGGACGTCCATTCCTCTAGGAACAATTGGTATCATTGGTGATTATGCGATGCTGCTGGTGATCAGTTCGATATTGAAATCATTGGAAAAGGGGGACATGGGGCAAAACCACATGTCACCGTGGATTCAATCTATATTGCGTCTCAAGTATTGAATCAATTGCATCAAATCGTCGGAAGACAAGTTGACCCATTAAAGACAGGTGTAATTACGGTTGGTAAGATAAATGGGGGACAAGCGTTTAATATTATTGCGGAAAACACGAATATGTCGGGTACGGTTCGAACATTTGATGCTGAAGTTCGAGATACTATTGAAGAGAAAATAAAACAAGTAACAAAAGCTGTTGCTGAAGGGTTAGGTGGGACTGCGAACATTTCCTATACTCGTGGCTATCCCGCACTATACAATCACCCTGAACCTTTAAAGAACGTTGATGATCTTGCGCAAAATGTAGTAGGAAAGCCATACGTGAAATATCTATTGCCATCGCCAGGAATGGAGGATTTCGCCTATTATGTAAAAGAAATTCCCGGTGCATTTTTCTTTATCGGTGGTGCAAATAAAGAGATCGATGCAGTATATCCGAACCACCATCCAAATTTGATGTGGATGAACGTTGTATGTTAAATGCGGCTAAAATGTTTATTTCACTCGCGCTACAAGAAAATCAGGGTGCAGACCATGAAGGATAAAACGATTGTTGTCACTGGTGGTGGCAATGGGATTGGGAAAGCAGTGGCTAAGATGCTACTCTTTGAATCAGCAAATGTCATCATTACTGATAAGAATGAAGATGCCGGTCATCGTACATTTGCTGAATTGCATGAAGAGTATCCGGGTAAAGTTGACTTTCTCCCCCATGATATATCTTCTCAGGAAAGCTGGGAACAAGTGAAAAGCGAAGTACTAAACAGATACGGGCGAGTGAACGGTCTGTTTAACAATGCAGGTGTATTCCTAATTAAGCCATTAGTCGATACTTCGGTAGACGATTTTCATAAGATTATGAATGTAAATGTGCTAGGAACATTTCTAGGAATGAAGACGTTCATCCCTCATTTAGTTGAAAACGGCGGAGGATCAATTGTGAATAACAGTTCAACAGCCGGGCTAGTTGGAGCTAAAAATGTGTCATTATATGGAATGAGTAAAGGTGCAATTCGGACACTTACCAAACACGGAGCATTAGAATATGCAGACAAGCAAGTGCGCATAAATGCAGTGTTCCCAGGATTTGTAGACACAGAAATGATGAAGCATCGTGAAGATAAAGAAAAGAATGAAAAGATTGATTATCAGAAAGGCGTTCCGCTTGGTCGTATTGGCAACAGTGAAGAGATTGCTCGCACTGTGCTGTTTTTATTGTCAGACCAGTCTTTATATACAACCGGTGCGGAATTTATTATTGACGGAGGCAGAACAATTAGTGCTTCTTACTAAAATGGAGTGTGGTCGATGAGTGGGAATATATGTTTGACATTTGATTTTGATGCTATATCGTTATGGTTGCAAAAAGATATGACGTCAATGAGTTCAATTTCAAGAGGTGAATTTGGAGCGGAAGCAGTTCCTCGCTTCCTTCATACACTCAAAAAGAGAAATCTAAAGTCAACGTGGTTTATACCAGGACATACGATGGAAACCTACCCAAAAATATGTCTAGATATTCATGACGACGGTCATGAAATTGGATTGCATGGATATGATCATGAGAATTTTAATCTGCTTGACGAACAGGAAGAACTTGATATCTTGGACCGGTCTTTTCATGTGGCGTCTGCTTTAATTGGTAAGTCACCTAAAGGATTTCGTTCTCCCTCTTGGGATGTCTCATCAAGAACAATCAAAAACATCGAATCGTTAGGACTAATCTATGATAGTAGTCAGATGGGCAAAGACTACTCCCCCTATTATTCAAGAAGTCAGGATCAATTTCCAAAACAGAAGCCACCTATTTTCGGGGATCAAACAACCATTATTGAAATTCCAGTTTCCTGGTCTTTAGATGATTATCCGTATCTTGAGTTTTCGAAGGGAGCATCAGGTTTTATCCCAGGTTTAAAAAAGCCAGAGTACATGTATGATAATTGGCTTGACGATGCGTCTTACATGTCAAGAGATTTTAAAAACGGCAATATGGTTATCACTCTTCATCCGCAAGTATCTGGTCGAGGTCACCGCTTATTAGCATTTGAGCGATGGTTAGACACACTCATCGAACGAGGATTTACGTTTACAACGATGGAAGAAATTGCGCTTCGGTTTAGCCAAGGTGAGAAATTTGGGAGTTATGAACCAGAATAAATAATCAATAAAACCCTTCGTTAACGAAGGGAATTTAGTAGAACGACTTTTAAACCGCAGTGTGGTTAATTATGGAAAACTGCGATCATGATCGCGCCAAACACCTTTTTATTCCAGTATCTGGGTGATCTATATAAGTTGCGTTTAATCTGCCCTATTGATGCTTGCTTTCTGCTACAGGCGGGTGTGTTAACTCCAGAGCATAAGGGGTTACTTTGGCTCACTCGTCTGTCTACCGATGTGCCTAAAAATAGGATCTCGTTCTTTCTTATTTTAATGAATACTACTTTAGAAGATGTTCACTTTACTCGTTAGCATGAACGAGGGGGCGATTTATGTGGTGGTTTCAATGGGCTGGTTACCCATTATGAGCAGATTTTCTAAAAATTGACCGCACATTAGACTGAAATTGTACAATTGGCCTGTTTATGGGAGAATCTATCGTTTCTATCGTACGATTTTCAACCATAGACCTTGTAAAACAAGAAGAATCTTACCATAAACGATTCTATGGTAAGATTTCCACCCCGCTAGATGTTTAAAGAGAGGGATCCAATCGTCACTGAAACTGATTTTTGTTACATGTGGGCAAGCGAAAGTCACTATTCTTCTTCGGAATGCGCACATAAACGTTGCCAACTGTCACAATAAGAAATATATGAGGCATTTGGTGCCTTAAAAGAACCCGTTTGAAGCGCGGATTGTCACTTAAAAGAGTCAGAGAGGATGCCGGTCTTTGCCCTTTTAGATGACCACATAAGCCTGGGCAAAAGTGTTACGAATGCCCATAACAATCTCGGGACTAGCAATGTTAGGCAGCGAAGATGTTGGCGCTTAATCGTATAGAGCGATTGTTACCCTGTGAAGTCTATAGGTTTCGTTATGAAGCAAAGCCCCGTTCTTCCTCCCAAGCATCACATTTAATCCGAGTTTTTCGCAAATGGTGACATAATGCATAAGTGTTAATAATACCGCACCCATGTTCATTCCGAGAATAATGCCATCCATCTGTAGACTTGGCAGTGAACCTAAATACAGCATGAGGATAAAAGAGATAATCGTTGAATACAACGAGTGAATAAACGCGTCCCTTACAAGTCCTATGCCAATTAAGTAGGCTTGGAGCGGAATGGCAAAGTAGTGGAACAAGAAATACGGCACGAGAATCGTTAAATAAGCGGAAGCTGTCGATTCTTCGAAAAAGAGATTCGTAATTGTATCAGAAAAAGCATAAAATGCGAGAATCACAGGTGCCCCGTACACGATGGTCACAAGGATGGATAGTTTCAAATAATGGTGGAGTGTGCGGAAATCTTTCTTTTCATAGCTGTCCGCAACGATTGGGATTAGAACAATCAACAGGGCATGGGCAATAAATGCTGGAAAGAATCCAATCGTGAACGCAATACCAGCGAGCTTTCCGTATTCAACGAGGCAATGCTTTCAATCATGCCAGCGTTTCCGAGTGCCCACGTAATGAGGAACGGTTTAATGGCAAATGTTGCGGAATGAAAGACCCGTAAACCAGTTGTAGGTACCGATACAGCTAATAGTTTCTTCCGCGCTTCTGCCCACGGCATCGTGGAACTTTTTGCTTTTTTGATGCGTCGCATATTAATAATAAATACAGTGACTAAGTAAGTTAACACGAGCAATTCACTTAATTTCAAGGCGAGTAAGGCCATAAAAATTGCGGTGTCAGACTCCCATGAAAAGAAACTGAACACAAACAAAAGACCAAGTAGCTGGCATGTCCGCTTCAACACATTGGCAATGGCAATCATGCCTGTTTTTTGTGCGCCAATGAGATAGCCTTTTACGACAGCAGAGAAGGAGATAACAGGTACAAGGAGGATCATTAGCCATTGAATTCCCGTGTGGTAATCGTCAAATACGGGAAGCATTGGCAAAATCCATACGGCAAGTAACATAACGGTTGCTGCACAAACTGTTGCGAGTTTTAACGCATGAATGAGAACGCTCCAATGATAATTTGGTTCTTGTTCAGCAATCAGTTTGGAGATCGATACGGGCAACTCCATGTTGGCGAGCACAACGACAAATAGCATCGTCGGCAAGATCGCCATGTACATGCCAAATGCTTCATCCCCTAGCTCTCTTGCGAGCACGACATTAATAAACAGCTCCAAGCATTCCCCGACGAATGCCGCTAAGGAAAGAACAAGTAGACCTCGAAAAAATGAATTCATTCAACCACCCTCTTCTCTGTCTGTACATGAATATGAGACAAGGGTCTAAAATATGGGTGAAAATTATTTGGTAGAAAACGGGTATGGTTTATAATATTGTGAATCACTTTTGGAATTGTTCTTTACACTCAAATGTTTTATAGGGCGGAAGGGATGATCTCGATACTTAAGGAATACGATACAGAATGGAGTGTAAATGGCCGAACAGCCCGTGCTATTCTAATTTTTTGTGAGGTGATATAGATGAAACAATACATTACATTTGATTTAGACGGCACCTTGATGCAAAATCCCTTTGTCTCCTATGTGTTCCCGGAGATTGAACAAATTGCGAAAGAAAAAGTTGAGTGATGAAATTTCAATGAAAAATCTGCTTGTAGAAGAGCACAACGCTCGAATGAGTAAAGGGCAAATTGTTGAAGCATATGATTGGGATCAGATTGTGTCTAGTCTGTTTTCTTCCCAGCAGCTCACTTGGGACCAAGAGATTGAGGAATTGGTGAAGAAACATTCTACGAAAGGTAAAGTTTATTTACTGAATGATGAGATTATCGCCACACTTCAGCAATTACGATCAAAAGGATACACACTTGTTGCTGCTACAAATGGTTTTGCTAAATATCAATTACCAGTGATGGAGTTTCTGGGTATTGCTTCACATTTTGATGTTATTCTAACCCTGATCAAACGGGGTACGCCAAGCCTGATTCAAGAATGCTCGAGAGTTTAGTGAGCGATGGGAACATTGTAGCTCATGTTGGTGATCGGATTGATCATGATGTGTATATGGCGAATGAGTCAGGGTGGACATCAGTATTTATTACACGATCTTTACCTGAGTCACTAACGGGGGTCAATCCTTATTCACGTCCTTCATTTATGGGGAAGGCATTTCAAGAAAAGTGGGTAGCTGAACATCATGCTGCCGATGACTTTGATATCAAACTTGGCATACCGAACATGGTGATTGGTTCAGTATCTGAGCTAATTGGCGGGTTAAATACGTAAAGTAGGAGTAATTAGAAGAACGAGGGCGGAGTACAACAAGCCATCCACAATTGCACGTCGAGGGCTAGTAAGTATCCAAGCACAGCGGATGAAAGATTTATCTGCTGTGCTTTTTGCGTACATACTGCGCCGTATCTCTGTCGAAAAATGACGGAAATCATTTTTGCGACAGAGAAGCGACATAGAAACGCTAAAAGTTACGGTCGCAACTTGGAAAAGAGGTAAAGTGAATCGGCTTTTCCCCCTACGTTTGTCGGCTTACCAGTCTGATAGAAGAATTGACTCAGGCTTTCTTCTTGATGATGGATGAGAGTCATGCTCGTTCCTTTTCGTGCATACTTTTATGATAAAATGTAAGCGTTAACAAAAGTCAGGGGAGGTCTACATATGTTAGGGATTTTTATCGGTTTGATCCTATTAATGGTACTCGCATATCGTGGCTGGTCCATTATCTGGATTGCACCTATTTGTGCAGGGGTCGTGGCTCTTACAGGTGGGTTGGATTTATTAGATGCATATACGGATACGTACATGGGTGGGTTTGTGAATTTTGCAAAAAGTTGGTTCCCGGTCTTTATGCTCGGTGCGATATTTGGGAAGTTGATGGAGTATACGGGCATGGCAAAATCGATTGCGAGTGGCATTATCCGAGTGCTCGGAGCCAAACGGGCGATTATGGGTGTGGCACTATCGTGTGCGGTTCTTGCGTACGGGGGCGTCAGTGTATTCGTTGTTGTTTTTGCGGTGTATCCGTTAGCGCTTGATATGTTTCGTCAGGCGAACTTACCTCGTCGGTTGATGCCTGCCACGCTTGCTTTTGGCACGCTCACGTTTGCGATGACGGCTTTGCCGGGCACACCACAAATCCAAAACCTCATTCCAACAGATTATTACAATACGACGGCTGCTGCCGCTCCGATCATGGGACTTGTCGCAGCAGCGTTTATGGCTGTAACCGGTTATGTGTACTTGAAGTGGCGAGAGAACAAGATGCGTGCCAATGAAGAAGTATTCACAGAACCGAAAGAAAAGGAAGAAGACAATCGCGTGTTTGGTGATCCGCCGCCGATTTACTTAGCAGTATTACCGTTACTGACGGTTATCATTGCACTCAACATCGTCCAACTAGATATTATTGTGTCGTTACTACTTGGAATCATTTTGAATTTGCTCATTTCTATTACGAAAGTAAAAATGTTTGTAAAAGCAATGAACGAAGGAGCTAGCGGCTCAGTTTTAGCGATTATTAATACGAGTGCAGCGGTCGGCTTCGGGACAGTTGTACAAAGTGTTCCCGGATTTGCTAGATTATCCGAAGCGCTGTTAAGTGCACCGGGCAGTCCGCTTATTTCCCAAGCAATTGCCGCCAATGTACTCGCTGGAGCGACGGGGTCAGCTTCAGGTGGTCTCGGTATTGCGCTTGAAGCGTTAGGGGATACGTATTATCAAATCGCTCAGTCTGTCGGACCGTCACCGGAGGCATTTCACCGCGTAGCGTCATTAGCTTCAGGTGGATTAGACTCATTACCACATAACGGTGCCATCTTAACCTTGCTCATTGTGACGGGAATGACGCATAAACAATCGTACAAAGATATTGCGGTTGTATCGGTTATTATTCCGATTTTATCCGTCATTCCTGCGATTATGCTTGCGACATTTGGAATCTACTAAAATGAAAAACTAGCTGCTGAATAAGCAGCTAGTTTTTCAAGCTTTCCCGCTCGATTGAGAAGGGGTCAATATTGTGAGTAGTCTGGCCATCAATGATAAGTTCAGATAAAATCTCGCCAACGACCGGCGCATATTTAAAACCGTGTCCTGAAAAACCGCCTGCTAGCAAGAGGTGAGGGTGTTTCGGGTGACGGTCAATGATAAAGTCATTATCGGGTGTGCGCGTATATATGCAAGCTCGACCATCAACGAGTGCGCCTGCAGCTTTAGGTAAAAATCGTTCAAGAAATTGCCTTGGAGCTTGTTCATCTTCTCGGTAAGCTCCGAATGTACGATCCATTGAGGAAGGATTCACATGCGGTCCATCATCGTGACGTCCAGACTTGATGCCTTTATTGTCAATGGCAGGAAAACCGTAATATTCTCCGTCAGGAAGATCCGCAAAGAAAATGGGAAATGGATGATCAATTGAGAACAGTTCTTCGTCCGCATCAAACCATACATTGGTTTGCCTCGTTGGCTGTAAAGAGACATCGAGCCCGAGATCATTGAAAAGATGCTCATTCCACGCACCACCACTAACGATGATCTGAGAGGCAGTATAATTTCCATCTGGCGTATACACCGTTGATTGATCCGGTGAGATGTTCGTTACTGGAGTGTTGACGAGAAGTTCAGCCCTGCTTGTAAGGCCATCTCTCGAAAAGCGCGTACACAAGCTGCGCTGTACAACATCCCGGCTTGTTCTTCCAAACAACCTTCATATCCAGAAGGGGCTTCAATACCTGGCCAGCGCTTTTGGATGTCTTCGTGACTCAATCGTTGATAAGGAATCCCATATTCATCGGCACTTGAGATCGTTTTTTGAATAAACGGGGCGCCTTCGGACCGAAGGAAAGCACACCGGTTTGGCGAAAGAGATCATATCCGGATACCTGTTGCAGTTCTTCCCAAAGCTGCTGTGAACGCAGCGCCAGCGGGGTGTACGCTTTTCCCTCTCCTAATGCGTGACGAATAATACGGGTCTCACCGTGATGGCTCCCCATTTCATGAGGAGGGTCAAATTGGTCGATCAGCAATACTTTTTTGCTTCGCTTGGCGAGATAATAGCCGGCAGCCATTCCCATTGTTCCCGCCCCAACGATGATCACATCAAAGTTTTGTTTCATATTTGCACTCCTATCCAGTAATCAAGTTGGAAACCTTTTCCCTTTCGTGTTGAGAGAAAAACATCGTGAGCGGTACGGCGATTTGCTATAATAGCGATAAAGACTGGATGAAATGAGGGTAAAAAGATGAGTCACAAGATATATAAAATGAGCTTTTCGAGTGTGTACCCCCATTATGTTAAGAAAGCAGATAGAAAGGGTCGTACAGAGCAAGAAGTGATTGAGATTATTCATTGGCTCACAGGCTATAGTGAGCAGGAGCTAAGAGATGAGTTGGATAAAGAAACGACGGTAGAAGATTTTTCAATGAAGCACCGCAGATGAATTCGGCACGTACAAACATTACAGGTGTCATATGCGGTGTGAGGGTCGAAGACATTGAGGAACCGTTAATGCAGGAAATTCGTTATTTGGATAAACTTATTGATGAATTGGCGAAAGGTAAGGCAATGCCCAAAATCCTGCGAACGAACGTCTAAAAAGAAAAATTGCCACGGCTAAGCTCGGCCGTGGCAGCCGCACATTATTCTAAAACAGCGTCCAAATACGTATAATCAACAAGTCCGTCAATCTCATCAGAATTTGCATATTCGGCTTCAACACTAATTGTAGCCATTTGCTGCAGCACATCTTCATTGATTTCATACGTAGGGTTTAAGCGATTGCTTGCTTCTAATGTTTCGTCGTAGTCTAAGCCACTTCCGGTGATTTCCTCTATATGATCAACGAAAACACTCACAGCTTCCTCTTGATTTTCCTCAATAAACTCGACGGCGCGAATATGGGCGCGAAGGTAGCCTTCGACAATTTCTGGGTTTGCTTCTGAGAAGGCGTTTCTTACGGTGACGACGGTTGTTGTTGATTCTCTTCCCCAAGCAAATTCTTCTTCATCGAGAAGAATCGTGGCATCCGCTTGATTCTCCAAAAACACTCCCCACGGCTCTTGTGTGGCTGCTGCATCAACATCTCCTTGTAAGAATAATGTGGACGTATCCGCAGGTGCTTGAGGCATAAGATTAACCGTTCCACCGTCGGCGACAGGTGTAAGCCCAACCTCATTTAACTCATGGCGAAGCATAATGTCTTGTGTAGAACCGATCGTTGGGATTGCGACATTTGCACCGTCCAAGTCTTCGACACTCTCAATTCCTGACCCGTCTCGAACCGCGAGAACAGCGCCACCATTTACAGCGCCAGCGATGATTGAGTGTTCAGGGTTTGTGATATACGTCTGGGTTGCAGGGGAGGGGCCGACTGTACCGATGTCCAAGTCTCGTGTTGACATCGCCTCCATAAAAGCACCGCCGTCAGGGAATGTATTCGTGTTGATCGTAATGTCATCCCCTAATTCTTCTTCCATAAAGCCATTTTCTAAAGCAATGACCGTTGTAATATGTGTGAAGTTTGGAAAATACCCAATCATCACTTCATCTGCTTCCTCTTCAGAACCGCAAGCGGCTAAGCCGAGTAATAGTATACTGCCTAATGCTAACATTGTTCGTTTCATGATGCGCCATCCCCCATTTTCTAGAAATTGATCGTTCCATACGCAGGAACACTTGATTGTCCATAATCGTTCCGATCACAGCAATAATAATCATGATCGCTAGCACTAGGTCCATCGATTGAATGGAGCGTCCCATATTTAAGAGGTAACCTAAACCACCACTTCCCCCGAGAAGTTCAGCTGCCATTACCGCTCGCCATGCAAATGCCCAGGCAACGCGTAGACCTGAAATAATGTGAGGCAAGGAGGCAGGCAGAATGACCGTTCGAAACAAGTGACCCCCTGATGAGCCATCGTACGTGCTGCGTTTAAATAAATCGGCGGTACATTTTTAAAGCCGGTACTTGAATTTACCGTCATCGTCCACGTTGCACCAATTGTGATAATAAACAAAATTGAGGCAAATCCAAGTCCAAACCACACGATTGCCAAAGGGAACCAAACGATACTCGGAATCGATTGAAGTGCGGTAACAAAAAAACCGAGTGTATCATCCACCCATTTATAGCGAGAAATTAAATATCCAAGTGTGAGCCCAAGTACGATCGCAATAAGAAAACCAAGTAACATTCTTCCGAGTGTTACGCCTGTTGCCGTTAGAATTTGCCCAGATACGAGCCCGCTAAATAGTGTCCCAAAGACGGTAGGGCCATCTGGCGTGTTCGGTATAAATAATGGGGGCCACATGAATGTCGGGAAGATGCCCGACTTAGATATGATCTCCCATGTGGTCACGATTACGATCACGAAAAGCACTCGTCTTAAAACGGTAGTCATCCCCGAGCTCCTCCTTCAACACTTTTTCCATTTCCTCTTCCAATTCTTTCATCACTTGTTTTTCAATATGAACGAGTACACTGTCAGAAGGATCTCGAGGACGTCCTGCTTGCACGGTAAAGGTCTTCTTAATTTGTCCAGGACGAGTGCTCATGAGTAGCACCCGATCAGAAAGCGTTAATGCCTCGCGGATGTTATGCGTAATAAAAAGAATCGTCTTGCCTGTTTTTTGCCATATTTCTTGCAATTCTTGGTGCATAATCATGCGTGTTTGTTCATCCAACGCCGCAAAAGGTTCATCCATAAGCAAGATTTCGGGATCCATAATGAGTGCTCTGGCAATGGCGACACGTTGTTGCATCCCCCCCGATAACTCATTTGGAAAATGCCCCTTAAATTTACTTAAGTGCACCATCTTCAAAACGTCATCAGCTCGTTCATCAACTTCTTTGGCACTAATTTTTTTTAGGCGCAAACCGTATTTCACGTTATCAACGACACTCATCCAAGGAAATAACCCACCTTGTTGAAACACAACGACCCGGTCAGTCCCTGGACCGTTCACTTGTTTTCCATCCACAGTAATTGATCCTTCAGACGGTGAGTCTAAACCAGCGACCAAGTTTAAGATGGTCGATTTTCCGCAACCTGACGGACCGAGCAACGATACAAATTCTCCATCCTTAATCTGGATGGAGACGTCGCGAAGCACTTCAAGTTGTTGGTGTTTATCTTTTCGAAACGATTTATGAACACCATCTATACGTACTTTCATTAACGACCACCTCATTTATATCATAGTAAATTTATATGAATTGTATATTATATGCGGATGGTCCGTCAACAATGATTTCAATTCCGCCATTTTTTTGTCTACTTGTTTGATTAAGGAACAAATGGGTAGAAATGAATGACCGAAAAGTGCATAAAGGCTTATTTTTTTGAAAATATATGGTAGACTTAGATTTACTATTACTAAATAGTGAATAGGGGTGATGGAATGATTCAATTGAAGGCAGTGGAGAAGAAGTATGATGACGGATTTGTTGCACTTAAAGATATTAATTTAGAACTGCACTCCGGTCATATTAATGTCTTGATTGGGCCAAGTGGTTGTGGAAAAACGACAACGATGAAGATGCTGAATCGACTGATTAATCCTACTCGTGGTGAAATTTATATTAAGGATAAAGAAATCTCAACGATGAATCCAGTTGAACTTCGTAGACAAATCGGTTATGTGATTCAACACATCGGTTTATTTCCTCACATGACGATCGCTCAAAATGTTTCAGTTGTGCCTAAGCTTTTGAAATGGGAGAAAGGGAAAACAAAGGAGAGAGTAGACGAGCTACTCGAGATGGTAGGGTTAGATCCGAGCGTATATCGTGACCGGTATCCATCAGAGCTTTCAGGTGGACAACAACAGCGCATCGGCGTCATTCGTGCACTTGCGGCTGAACCGGATATCATTCTCATGGACGAGCCATTCAGCGCTCTAGACCCAATCAGCCGTGAACAATTGCAAAATGAACTTGTTGATTTACAGAAGAAAGTGAAGAAGACGATTGTGTTTGTGACACACGACATGGATGAGGCCTTAAAGATTGCGGATCGAATTATCATTATGCAAGAAGGGACAATCGTTCAAAACGACACCCTGAAGAAGTGCTCCGCCGTCCCAAAAATGATTTTGTTCGGGACTTCATCGGGACGAACCGACTGCACAAATCAGATGAGCTTCCGCCTTTACAAGAATTGCTCAACGAGAAAATGGTAACGGCAGATATGAATATGGGATTTGCTCGGGCAGTAAGCGTGATGCGACGTCAAAAAGTGGACTCACTCTTAGTGGTTAGTGAAGAAAAACGTCTCGAAGGGTACGTGAGCATATTTGATGTGATCGACAACTATGAAGAAGAAGCGATGTCACTCGCGGATATTTTAAAACCAGTGGAACATGTACTTACGCGTGATCAGACAGTCGAAGAAGGGTTAACGTTAATGACCGAACATCAGTTGTCTTACGTGCCAGTAATTGGTGACAACGAGACGTTGCTCGGGGTCATCACAAGAGGCACGATTGTTGGCTTGATGAACGACATGTACACCCGAACTCCTGAAGCAAGTGGAGTGGTGTCCTAATGGCCTATCTAGAATTTTTGCAATCGCGCTACCAAGATATTTTTGTTCTGCTGGGACAACATATGACAATTGCCGGTTTAGCTGTGCTATTTGGCGCTTGTGTCGCGATTCCAACAGCAATCATCTTAAGCCGATTGCAACATGTAAAAGTGTTACAGACGATTACGTTTACAATTGCGAATATTTTCCAAACGATCCCGACAATCGCACTATTAGCACTGTTGTTGCCGTTATTTGGGATCGGTATGCGTCCGGCGATCTTTGCCCTCTTCCTCTATTCGTTGTTGCCTCTTCTTCGAAATACTTATGCCGGCATTCAGTCTGTTGACGAGCACGTCGTAACTGCAGCTAAGGGAATGGGCTTTAATACCTTTCAGCGGCTCTACAAAATCGAGCTACCGATAGCATTTCCGTACATTATGTCAGGAATTCGCCTAACAACTGTTTATATTATTAGTTGGACAACGTTAGCTGCGTTGATTGGTGCGGGAGGGCTAGGTGATTTTATCGTTTCTGGTATCGGAATTAATAACACGTACTTAATTGTTACAGGAGCTATAGCTGCCATTATTTTAGCACTTATTACTGATCTCATTTTAGGAAAACTTGAAAACCGCACATACAAAAAATCGAAAGCGATTAATGAAAATTAGGAGGGATTCATCATGAAGAAGTCAATATTGCCACTCGGTGCTGTCGTTGTTTTTGCTGCTGGATGTGGAGGTGGAGACACGATTGAAATTGGCGCACAAACGTATACAGAAACAAAACTTATAGCTTACATGAATGAGGCGCTAATTGAAGCTCATACTGACTTAAGTGCAGATGTAACACCGGACATCTCAGCCAGTCCAATGGTTATTAGTGCGCTAGAGGAAGAAGAGCTCGACATTGGTTTACTCTACAGTGGAGAAGTGTTTAACAATCATTTTGAGGTTGAAGAGACGAATGATCCTGAGGCTGTGTTGCAAATGGCACAAGAAGGATTTGATGAGCATTTTAATTTCAAGTGGTTTGATCCGCTAGGCTTTGAGAATACGTACATTATGACGGTGCGTGCAGACCTTGCTGACGAGTACGGCTTAGAGACGGTATCTGACGTTGAGGCTGTGGCAGACGAACTGAGTCTTGGAGTAGATACAACGTGGCTTGAGCGTGATGTGGACGGATACCAATCGTTTGTTGACCATTACGGATTTAGCTTTGCGGATACAAACTCAATGGACATTAACCTCGTCTATTCGGCAGTCGCCAATGAAGAAGTGGATATCGTTTTGGCCTATTCAACGGACCCGAGACTCATTGAGTATGATCTTGTCACGCTAGAAGATGATCAACAATTCTTCCCGCCTTTTGATGCTTCTATCGTTGCAAAAAATGAAACGTTAGAAGAATACCCAGAACTTGAAGAAGTGCTCAACACACTCACTGGCATGTTTGATGAACAAGCAATTACAGAACTAAGTTATGAGGTAGATATTAACAACCGAAGTGAGCGCGACGTTGCTCGCGAGTATTTAGAGGAACAAGGGCTGCTTGACTAATCATATCGCACCGTCCGGAGGGGTCCGATGGAGTTTATAACAGAACTTTTTCAGTATATGACACGAAACTGGGACTTGTTGCTAGACTTAGCGATTGAGCATCTCATCATGGTGCTCATCGGTGTAGGGATGGCACTCGTCGTTGGCGTTATATTAGGGGTCATTTGTGCCCGTTTCCAAAAAGTCGCCGGAGTCATTTTATCGATTGCTAACATCATTCAGATCATACCGAGTTTAGCTTTGTTAGCCATTCTCATGGTCTATTTCGGCCTTGGGTTTTACACCGTCGTTGTCGGGTTGTTTCTCTACTCATTAATGCCAATCATTCGCAATACGTATGTTGGCCTAAAAGAAGTTGACAAAAGTATCTCTGAAGCGGGACGAGGCTTGGGGATGACGAGTATGCAGCTTTTAAGCAAAGTGCAACTTCCCCTTGCTTTACCGTTTCTTATGGCTGGCTTACGTGTCGCAGCCGTCATTGCTGTAGGCGTCGCTGCACTTGCGCCAATGATTGGTGGAGATGGTTTAGGGCGTGAGATTTTTGCAGGTATTAATACGATGAATGACATTCGCATCTATGCAGGGGCTATACCAGCAGCATTGCTCGCAATTTTTGCCGATGTGATTCTAGGCTTCTTTGAAAAATATACGAAAAGAAAAACGAGCCCAGCTACGTAGATGGAATAGCAGAAAGATCAGAATGATGATCTTTCTGCTTTTTTTATATTTTGTCACGATTAATATCCTTCAATAATCGCCCCATACAATTTTAGCATTCGTACTAACGGTGTAGGTCTTTAAACATACCAACAATAAAAAAACAGTGTAAATAATCAAAAAGGTTATGTATAATAGGATTAAAGTTCTAGTTAATTGCTCGATTGTGGAAAAGGGAGAGTCATTTGATTGACATTCATAGTCATATTCTACCGCATATTGATGATGGATCGCGTTACATTTTAAAGAGTGTCGAAGATGCGAAAAAGGCGGCTCGCGAAGGAATTACTCATATGGTACTCACACCTCATCACGGGGTGGGGTCGTATCGGAATACGAGAGGGAAGATTCTTGATGCGACCCGTCGTTTGCATATGCGGCTGCATAGTGAACGTGTACCCGTGAAAGTGTTAGCAGGTCAGCAGCCGCTTATTTTTGAAAATATGATCCAAGGGCTCGAGAATGGAGAGTTGTGTACTCTTGCTGATCGGGGACAATACTTGCTTATTGACTTACCGAAGAATAGTATCCCTACGTTTGCTGCAGATGAGTTGCTCACATTACAACAACATGGCATCATCGGTGCTTGCTCAACCAGAAAAGAACAAGGCGATTCAAAGTGATCCTGACTGGTTGTTCGACCTCGTACAAAGTGGGATCGCTGTTCAACTAGCAGCTGGGAGCCTGCTTGGTGATTATGGAGGCGGCACGAAGAAGTTCGCTTACCAATTGGCTAAATGCGGCTTAACGCATTTTATTGGCTCTGATACCCATGGCGGTCGAAAGCATCGACTACAGAAATCCTATCAAGAAATCGCTCGAAAATTCGGTAGCCAGAAAGTTGATTATTACAAAGACAATGCTGACTTGCTCATCCACAGTCAACACATAGAGCGTGAGGACAGTGCGCCTCTCTGGGAAACGGGTGTTTTTATGGACGGCTAACAATAAGTACAGGGTGCAATGACGGACAGGTTTTGCGCGTGCAAGTAAGTGTTCACGCTCACATTTTAGGTAGGTTGTGTTGACTATAAGTGCAGTACCAACTTTGTTCGCTTAGTCTACTATACAGCGGAGGACTGATGTGTTGAGGCGATTGGTTAGTCACTCTTTATTCTAATAGTTTCATCCCACGTCTCACTTCTTTTTACGTGTAAAGCCATTCAGCTCACCGAAAGAGGGAAATAGAAATACGTATAACCGTGTTTCGCTTGTTATCAATAAATAATCCCACATAGACTCTGCCTATGATGGGATTTTCTTGAATGGGGAACCATTTTCAGCAAGGAATCCCCACATAGAAAGTCTATATTCCCACATACACGGTTCTATGGTGGGATTCTTAACGATCACAACGCGCCATGTAGCTGAAATCCCCACCTAGATTGAGTTCGGTGGTTCGCGTTCACGCGTAACTTTCAGTGAGCTGACATCATCGCTTTGATGGGACGGCTATCCGTGTGAAAGGTGACGAGTATCCATATAGAATGAACTTAAGATTTCCTGAATGTACTCCAAAGCATAAGGGCGGCATCGGCGCTGTGTCTACTTTGGATGGAAGCTTAACGTTGGTAATTTCTAGGAAATCGGTGATCTAGATCACGTCCAAAATGGTCTAGATCATGGTAAAAGGACTGTTTTTCTCATATATAGGGCGATCTAGATCATTTTCATGGTGATCTAGATCATTTTTCACTGCTTTCAACACCAGCGGTGCTAATGAATGCTCAATATTGGTAATTACTAGGAGGTTGGTGATCTAGACCACGCCCAAAAGGTCGATTTCCACAAATACTTGACGATCTTTATAGAATGAACTTAACGCTTTTTCTTGATTTGCACTGTTGGGTGGAGGGATAGCGGGGTGCTGGGTGCCATTCTGCGCGCACGTTTGCGCTTTTCACCGACTTTAGCGCTGAATCTAGGCTGTAGTGCCAACGACACGTCGGCCCCCTCGGGGCCGAAACGAAACCGTACTCGGTTCGGCGCGGCTAGCGCCGACGTCTTGTTGGTACTTCAGGGCGAGGATGTACAAGTACCTTTTAATCTGTTCCCTAGTTTATGAGAATATATCGCTTACCCTACGATTTCCCCCAACTCGAGCACAGTTTCCACTTTTCTAAGCATACCATTAGTTCTTGAAGAATTTCTTTCGTTCAACGTATCTAGAAAACAATGCTACGTACATTTTTGAACTGATCTTTTTATATTATGATAAAATTATATCAATTCCGATATCTTCATTAGTAAATAAGGAGTGATGATCATGAATGATGTGTATATCGTAGATGCAAAAAGAACAGCTATTGCCACATTTTTGGGGACGTTAAAAGGACAATCAGCGATTGATATTGCTGTGCCTGTTGCAGAATCGATATTAGAATCAACAGGGATCCCTTATGATGCAGTAGATGAAGTGATTGTTGGCAATGTGTTTAAAGCAGGTCTAAAGGGCAACCCTGCAAGGCAAATCGGTGTGCGCTCTGGCTAAGTGTGGAAACGCCAGCAATGACCATTGATAAACAATGTGCTTCTGGGCTGAGAGCGCTGACGCTCGGTGCGACGCAAATTGCTGTTGGAGAAGCGGGACTCGTGTTAGCCGGCGGAACGGAGAGCATGACTCGTGTTCCAAGACTGTTATTTGGTTCAAGAGACGGCCAGAAAATGGGCGACACGAAGCTCGTCGATGCGCTTACATACGACGGCTTGCACTGTGCGATGGAAAACTATCATATGGGTGTGACTGCTGAGAATCTTGTCGACCAGTATCGGATTTCACGTGAAGAGCAAGACGAGTTTGCGCTAAACAGTCAGAATAAAGCGCTAGCTGCTATTCAAGCAGGCAAGTTTGAAAAAGAGATTGTTCCGCTCGCGGTCCAACAGAGAAAAGAAACCCGCACATTTCACGTAGATGAAGGCCCTCGGGATACGACGCTCGAAAAGCTATCGAGCTTATCGCCGGTTTTTAAACAGGGAGGGTCAGTTACTGCAGGTAACGCCTCAGGCTTAAATGATGGAGCGGCGCTGACACTGCTTGCGTCTAAAGAAGTTGTCGAGCGATACGGACTCACTCCGTTAGCGAAGATCACGTCGTTTGCCAGTGCGGCTGTCGACCCAGCAATTATGGGAATTGGACCTGTACCAGCGACAAAGCGAGCATTGGAAAAAACGAAATTAAGCTTAGAAGACATTGATCTGTTCGAACTGAACGAGGCGTTTGCGGCACAGGTGATCGCTGTGAACCGTGAGCTTAAAATTCCTGATGAGAAGATTAACGTCAACGGTGGAGCGGTTGCACTGGGCCACCCTGTAGGTTGTTCGGGCGCAAGAATTGTCGTCACTTTACTTCACGAGCTTCATCGGCAAAAGAAATCCCTTGGGTTAGCTAGCCTATGCGTCGGAGGTGGGCAAGGGGTTACCATCGTTGTGGAAGCGGTTTGATATAGAGCAGTGCCTGCAAAACAATGGCAGGCACGCTTTTATCCGAAAATCATCATCAAGACAACGAGCACTAACAGAAGTAAGTATATTTTGGAGAATAGTCCATCTGGAAGTTTTTGAGCGATGATTCTTCCTAAAGGAACTCCGGCAAATCCACCAAGCGTGAAGCCAAGGAGCGCAGGAAAGTAAATAAAGCCTACGGTACTGTCAGGCATGCCTTCAGCTTGTAATCCTGTAATGAGGTACGTAATTGAACCTACAATAGCAATGGGTAAACCGAGCGGGGTTGCGAGTGCAACGGCGTGTAGCATGCGTAGCCCCCGTTTTCGTAGGTAGGGAATGGTCATTAAGCTGCCACCAATTCCTAACAGTGTGGAAACAAAGCCGATAACGATGCCGCTAATGGCACCGGAGGATTTTTTCGGATAGGTGAAAGCATGTTCTGTAAAGGCATTTGTAAACGTCCGCTTTGCCACGTTTGAAATGATTACATAAATAAGAAATGCGATAAATACATAGCGTAACCCGTCACTCGGCACGTAACTGGCAATCACACCGCCAACGAATGCCCCCATCGAGATCGTCAACACGAAAAACCGAAAAATCGGCCATTTAACATTGTTTTGACGAGAATGATTAAGCGTTGAATTTAAGGAATTGATAATCATTACCGCGAGAGACGTTCCGATGGCTGTATGCATGAGGTAAGATGCAGGAATTGATTCAGGTAGTAATGCAAACAAAATCGGTACAACAATGAGTCCACCACCTAAACCAAACAGGCTAGAAAGTACCCCAATGAGTATGCCAATAATCGTAAAAATTAAAATGGACACCGTCCCCACTCCTTCCTACCCGAACGTTACAACACCCCTTAATTGTAACATGGCTATGATGGGTACCGGTGGAGAATGAGCGGCTCACCTTGTGCGCGAACGAAACAAAAGTCGCGAGACAAAAGGTGATTCATATGTTGAGAGTCGTATGACGTGTTGCGAAAAAAAACTTTTGCAGTCACGTATAAATGCTTCACGTTCATCCATTGAAAGTACTGGACGATCTTTTTTAGAAATAACTCTCTCATCGTTAAGCTGTCAAAGCTCGTTTCGATATACATTTCTTCTACAACTGCGAAGTTTCCCCATTCCTTCACCCCATCATCTATTTTTGACAATACCTTCAATACTGAGGAAACATCTTTAGAAATTCCTTTAGAAGGCAATTTAGACATGCTCGTTTCATTGAACAAATAATACTGACAAGAGCCAATGGCTATCATTTCTTCAGCTCCAACGTCAAAATATTGCAATGTCAAATAGCCAATCATGTAATTGTCTTGAGGGTGAAGTGACATGGATCCGCTAATTTCAATGTGATGGTCCATATTTGTCATCCTTCCCAATTTGGTAATGCCTGGACAGGCATAGATTACCTAGTTGTAAGAAAATACGATAAAACAATGTAAATGGATGCATCAATCGCACAAATTAAGCATTAAGACCTAATTTTCCAACAGTGATCGTCAGTACACTTCGGCGTGAGTTCGTGCATAGTTTAGCGTTGAGGGGGCGTTTATTTGAGACATTCCAATGACTTCTTCAATGATTTAAGACGCTCGTTAAAAACTTTTGAACGTGATTTTAATCATCGATTCTCGGGAATGAACAAGAGAATTGATGACGCAGACCGTCGCTTTCAACAAATCGATGAGCAGTTTGAAAAGGATACAGATGAGCGATTTAAGCGAATAAATCGAGGTTTCGAACGGGCAACGGATTCTTGGTCAGATGAGTATAGGAACTAAAAAGGAACAAGCCGAGGTGAGTCCTCGGCTTGTTCTTTTTTAGCGTATTTCATCTAAGCGCTCGTAGATGTCATCCATTGATGTTGCTTTGGACAAGTCTTCTCTGAATTCATCGTCCATTAGTTTTCGTGAGAGTAATTGCAGGATTTTAAGATGATCATCGCCTTCTCTTTCTTTTGGAACAGCAATCATAAAGATGAGTGTTGCATGCTCACCATCAAGGCTGTTCCAATCGACACCGTCACGTTGGATTCCAAAAGCAACAGCAGGTTCTTTTACGTGATCAGACTTTCCGTGCGGGATCGCAATCTGCATGCCTAACCCCGTTGAGCCTTCGGCTTCACGTTCAAGAATTACTTCTCTGAACGCTCGTACGTCAGTAATGACATCCTCTTCATGCAGTTTGTCGATGAGTTCATCAATGACCCCATCGCGTGTGTTGCTTTGAAGGTAGGTACAATTAAATCTTTGTTGATCAGGTCTGTGAGTTTTTCAAAAGAGACCGTCGAAGGCTGATAGGTGCAATTTGTTCCTTCGCTTGATCATTAGACGCACTCACAGCAGGGGCTGACCCGGTGTTCTCTGTTACGGTTTTCTTTATGAGGTTCACAAGTATAGCTGTAATGACAGAACCGACCAATATTGCGACAAAGAACATAATCACACCGTCGATTGCACCGAGCACACCAACAATCGGACCGCCGTGGGCAACGCTGCCGCCAACATTAGCGGCCATTGCAATCGCTGCTCCGGCCATCGAACCAATCATGATGGTAGGAATGACCCGGAATGGGTCTCTTGCAGCGAAAGGAATTGCACCTTCTGTAATTCCGAACAAGCCCATCGTAAATGAGGCTTTTCCAGTTTCTCTCTCGGACTGGTCGTATTTTTTGCGGTTGATAAATGTTGCGAGACCGAGTCCGATCGGTGGTATTGCAATCGCAGTTGCTACAGCGCCCATAATGGCCAAGTTTCCTTCGGTAATCATCGCAGCACCGAATAAAAAGGCAACCTTATTGACTGGCCCCCCCATGTCAAAGGAAATCATCGCTCCAAGAATTAAGGAGAGTAATATTGCATTCGTTCCTTCTAATCCTTCTAGCCATTGGGTCAAACTATCAAAGACGAAGGCAACAGGCTCTCCGATGACAAAGACGAAGAGAAGTCCGACGATGAGTGAGGACAGAACAGGGATAAATATAATCGGCATTACTGGCTGCACCGCTTTAGGTACAGGAATCTTCTTAATTAAGAGGCAACATAGCCGGCGAGAAAACCGGCAATTATGCCGCCGATAAACCCTGCTTCTGCTTCACTACCGTAGATGGAACCGTCAGCGGCGAGCAACCCGCCGATCATTCCTGGCGCGAGTCCAGGCCGGTCGGCGATGCTCATTGCGATGAAACCGGCAAGAATTGGAACCATGAATGTGAAGGCGCTTGCCCCGATGGCTTCAATAATGCTCCAGACGGAGTCTTCTGGAACAGCCATTCCATCTTCGGTAGGCACACCACCTAGTGAGATGGATATGGCAATGAGTAACCCGCCGACGACGATAAACGGAATCATAAATGAAACGCCGTTCATAAGGTGGCGGTAAATTGGATTCTGTTGCTTGTCTTCATTCTTTGTTTCTTGTCCATGACCGGTTTGGATTGTTTTGGCATCCCCTTGTAGAATTTGTTCGAGAAGTTCTTTCGGTCGATGCACACCGTCTTGTACACCGACTTCCACGTAGGGGAGGCCTTGAAAACGGTCTTTCTCAATCGTTTTATCCGCGGCGAAGATCACACCTTCTGCATCTTGAATGTCAGAAGACGTGAGCACGTTTTCCGCACCGACAGAGCCTTGGGTTTCAACTTTAATTTCTACGCCGAGCTCAGCGGCGGCTTTTTGTAAGTTCTCAGCCGCCATGTATGTGTGGGCGATGCCAGTGGGACATGCTGTTACAGCCACAATTTTCTTCATGTTTCTCCCTCCTCGTTCCAATCATACTACTTCGTAAGAGAGAGAATGTAAGCGTTTTTTTTACCGGAATGGTGTGCACTTACGGAAACGATTAAAGCAATTCAAAAATAGAAGAAGCATTTGTCATGACGGTAAATCGGTGAATACGGTCAGGGTGTTCACTCAATTGCGAGATTTCTCGGAATAACTGCTTCATGTCTTTACCGTGTTGAAGATCAGCGGCGATCAAGAGAACGATACGGACTTGGTTGCGTCCCAATCGATTGTTCGGGTAAGACGCCCATTTTCACAGTAGGTGTAAACACGTGATCGGGACTTCCGTGAGGGATAGCGATGCCGCCGCCGATATACGTAGACGACCGCTGTTCTCGAGCGAATGTACTCTCCATGTAAACGGTATTAACTCTGTCCGTGTCTATGAGTGGTTGTACAAGGTCTTCTATTACTTGAAAACGATGAGTGGAAGATAAAAAATGGATATTATCGGCACTGCCTAACAACGTTTTGAGTGCGGACACTTCGGGCTTTTGCGTGTTGACGATTGCCTGAGTAAGCAAGTCATGCTCATGAGCTTTTAGAAATGGAGATACGACAATGACAGGTTTTTCAGCAGAGTTTATCGGTACGGTTGAGACGATCAGGTCAACTTCCGCGTACCGGATGTGCTCGGGCTCTGAATTTGTTGCCACAATGGTGACGGAATGATTTAACTGTTTGATTTTCGCTTCTAAAAGTTTCCCCATGCTTCGACCCTCTGGACATACAATCGCGATGCGCACAGGTCTTCAACCCGGTCGTCCAAGTGCTCAAGCGCAACTTGGAAATGAATCGTTAAATACGCGACTTCATCATGATGCCAGTTAAGGGAAAGGTCTAATCGTTCTAGCGATTGCAAGATCATCTCAAATAGATAAGGGTATTGTTTACGCACATCAAACACGAGCGGATTGTGCATTCGGAAATTTTGCTGAATGCGGATTAAGCTTCCTTCTAAGTGAAGTGCAAGAGAACGAAATAGATTCTGGTCATTTCTGAATGGATACCCGGTTCGTTCGGTTACATCATCCATTAATTGGTTTGTAAATCGTAAGGTTGAATCACTCAAAGTGAGTGTTAGGAAGCTGTGCTCTGAAGAAGACTCATTCAATTCAATACGAGCACTTTGGAAATGGTAAAACAAATAGCGCTTCTCGGCACTTTTCCACCGAATGTTGAATAAAGATTCTAATTGCTGGATGAGTGTGTCCAAGTAACCGGGATAACGATCGTCAAGATCTCGCATGTTTATGAAAAAGTTCTGTTTCATTCGTTTCACGGATAATAGGATGTGAACAATGATCGAAGTTCTGGCTCGGTAAGTGAGCGTCCAATTGTGCTCTTTCTCAATCGACCGAATGACTCGTTCGACAGCAGCCCAGTCAAATGGGGAGAACCAGTCTCGAATCTGGCCCGAAGCCTGAAATGATCGATGGAACAGCTCGGCAAGAAAGGAGCGGCGATCTTTTTCTTCACCGGTGATGACAATGCCGACATTCGGTTTTCGTTCCAACCCGATGCCGAACTTCTGCATTTGAACGGCAACACCTGTTAAATCTTCACGAATAACGGAGCGGCTCACATAAAAATGGTCGGCAAGTTGTGTAACGGTCAGCGAGTCACGCGTTGATACTAACATTCTCGCAAGTTCATCGTGACGGTTTGTTTGCTTAGGGGCTCCTTCAGATGAGAGTAACTCTCGTAAGCGATCGGCTTCTTCATCGGTTTGATCAAGGTACACGCCCTTACTCTGTTTTCTAACGACGCGTCCGAGCTGATGCGATTGAAAATATTCATCGATAGCTGACCACTCATTACGGACGGTTTTATCCGAGCAATTGATCGTCTCGGCAATTGCCTGAATGGATACAGGGCCGTTCTGGACGAATAAATAGAGAACAATGGCCACTTGTCTTGAAGTCATAGTGTCGCTCCTTAGTTTGGATGGCTACAAATGATCGTCATATCCCCGTCCATCACAATATTTCTCAAATCATTCGGTAGAAGAAAGTGGTCACCAGCCGCAAGAGAAAATGCTTGTTGATTCGTGTGACACGTTCCTTCCCCCTGGACGACCGTTGCGAGCAGATAAGATCCTGGGCGTTCAAAGTGAAATTCTCCTCTGACCGATAATTCGTAAACGGAGAAGGATGGTGCTTGGACAAGTCGGTTGATAATGCCTCCAGCAGATGCAGAAATGGTCGTGTTCTCTCGGCCTATCTCTTGTTTATCGGGTGTGTTCGTTACTTGAATGGCTTTGTCTAAATGTAATTCGCGTTTCTTGCCATCGGATTCAACTCGGTCAAAGTCATACACACGGTACGTCGTGTCGGAACTTTGCTGTGTCTCGAGAATGATAATCCCCTTGCCGATGGCGTGAATTGTGCCGCTCGGAACGTAGACGAAGTCTCCTTTTTGAACAGGCACTTTTTTCAATAAACCATGCCAGTCTTCTTCAGCAACTTTCTTCTGAAATTCTTCCGTTGTTTCGGCGTGATGACCGAGGATAAGTTCTGAATTAGGACGAGCATCGACGACGTACCAGCATTCTGTTTTTCCGTAGGCTTCATCGTTTTCGAGTTGTTTTGCTTCCTCATCATTCGGGTGAACTTGCACAGACAGATCATCTGTAGCATCTAAGAGTTTAACGAGCAGTGGGAACTCCTCGCTCGTTAAGGATTCACCAAATAAGGCAGGTTCGTCTCGGTATAAATCGCGAAGTGTCACGTTGTCATACCGCCCCCCCTTGACGATGCTCTCTCCATTTCGGTGCGCGGAAATTCCCCAGCACTCCCCTGTGCGTTCATAAGGGAGCGTATACCCGAAAGACTGCAAGTTTTTTCCTCCCCAAACACGGTGTTTAAATACAGGTGTAAAAAATATTGGTTCATTCATGAGTTGGTCACTCCTCTGTGTAACAATCTATGTAGAAACTATCATATTTGTTTGGCACTTGCCTAATAGAAAACGTCCGAGTTGTTCTTGGAATCTCTGTTTGATATATTAAAACTCAAGGAACACGACGGCGGAGAGTGATGTGAATGGTTCGTATTGGTGGGTTAGAAGCAGGAGGAACGAAGATGGTCTGTGCGGTGGCAGACGCAAAAGGTCAGATTGTTGCACGGGAGACATATCCGACAAAAACACCAGAGGAGACACTTCCACAACTCGTTCAATTTTTCAAAGAGCAACAGATTGATGCGCTCGGAATTGGATCATTTGGGCCTGTCCATCTTCAAGACGACAATTACGGTGTGATCGGAAATACACCAAAAATTCCATGGATTGGAGTGTCGCTCTATCGAGTGTTTGCTGATGAGTTGAATATTCCGGTCAAAATCACTACAGATGTGAACGCAGCCGCCTACGCTGAGCATCAAGAAGGAGCAGCCAAAGGTTGGATAGTTGTCTATACATCACGGTAGGGACCGGAATTGGTGCAGGAGCGATTATGAACGGAAACGTCATGCAAGGGTTTTCTCACCCTGAAATGGGACATATTCAAGTGAAGAGAAACGTTGAAGATAATTTTGAGGGGATTTGTCCTTACCATAAAGATTGTCTTGAAGGTATGGCTTCTGGCCCTGCAATTGAAGCGAGATGGGGGAAAAAAGGGTCTGACTTGTCCGAAAGAGGAGATGTGTGGTCATTACAAAGTGATTACCTCGGACAAGCGCTCGCGCAATACACGTTCATGCTCATGCCAGAAAAGATTATCATCGGTGGCGGCGTGATGAACCAACCGGAAATTATGCCGAAGGTTCGTCGAGCGTTTCTTCGTCATTTAGGAGGGTATGTGGATATTCCTTCTGTGGCGTCGTTTATCGTTTCCCCTGGATTAAAAGGAGAGGCGGGGGCAAGAGGGGCAATTCTATTAGGAAACGAAGCGTATAACGAATAACGGAGGGATCCGAACATGTCGAGATTGGAAGGGCTAACCGCCATGGTTACGGGAGCAGCGAGCGGCATCGGGCTAGGGACTGCCAGATTGTTTGCAGAAGAAGGGGCAAATGTTGTTCTAGCCGATGTTAACGAGCAGCTACTGAAACAGGAAGTAGACAATTTGCAAAGCGAAGGATTGTCCGTCACAAGGTCCACGTTAGATGTGACAAAAAAAGAAGCGTGGGCACACACGGTGCAGTGTGCGCTTAATACGTATCACAAAATAGATATTTTGGTCAACAATGCCGGTATTCATCGCCCGGATAAGCTGTTGGACACAGAGCTAGACGTGTGGCATAACGTAATGGATGCGAATGCGACGAGTGTATTTCTCGGGATGCAGCAGACGATTCCACATATGCAACAATTAGGAAAAGGGTCAATCATTAACATCGTTTCAGTGGCGGCATTGACCGGCAGTGGTGCAGCTGCTGGAAACGGGACAGCGTACAGTGCTTCAAAAGGAGCTGTCCGTGCGCTAACGACACACGCCGCCAACCACTTTGCCAAAGATCAGATTCGTGTGAATGCCATTTTCCCAGGTCCTATTAAGACACCGATTATGGGAGAGCGCCAAAAAACAATCGCTGAACGGAATAAAGACGTTGTTCCTCTTCCACCTTACTACGGGGAAGCCCGAGATATTGCTTATGGTGCACTATATTTTGCTTCTGATGAGTCGAGGTTTGTGACCGGAGATGAACTTGTGATTGACGGTGGTTCTGTTCGTTAAAAAAGAAGTCACTTTGCTACAACACTAGCGAAGTGGCTTGATTTTATTTAGGGATATGCTACAATGTTAAAATATTGATTTTTCAAATTATTAATAATTGAAAGCGCTTTACAAAGTAGTGAGGAGGAAAAGTATGCACACGATGCAGTTTCCAAAGGAACTTGTGTATGGCCAGGACTCGTTACAACAAGTAGGGCTTTTATCTAAGAAACTAGGAAATCGCGCATTGATCATTAGTGATGAAGTCATGAGAGAGTTAGGTGTCGTCGCTGAAGTTTCAGAATTATTATACGATCAAAACATAGACTCGGTTGTGTATCTTGGGATTGCTGGTGAGCCTAAAGATACGTATGTGACAGATGCCTTACAACTTATTCGACAGCAACAGTGTGACCATATCGTTGCGGTTGGTGGGGGCAGTTGCATTGATACGGCGAAAGCTGCAGCTGTTGTGCATACGAACGGTGGTCAAATTCGTGACTATATGAATCAAGCGAAAATGGCTATAGAGCCGGGAATTCCTTTGATTGCTGTTCCTACGACTGGGGGAACAGGTTCGGAAGTGACCGATGCTACGGTCATTACCGATGTTTCCGATGAAATGAAAATGATGATTAAGCAACCGGCATTTATGCCAGAAGTTGCGATCGTCGATCCGCGCCTAACGCTCACGACCCCTCGAGAGATTACAGCAGCAGTGGGGATTGATTCAGTTACGCATGCACTTGAAGCCTATTTATCAAAAGATGCCCATCCGTTTACTGATCAACTAGCCGTAAATGCATTATCACTTTTGTTAGATAACCTTCGGGACGTCTATCACCACGGAGACCGTTATGAAGCGCGCCATCAGGTGATGTATGCAGCGATGCTTGCAGGTATGGCGTTCTCGAACGCTTCCCTTTGCCTTGTGCACGGCATGTCTAGACCAATTGGTGCGAAATTCCATGTTCCTCACGGCATTTCAAATGCGATGTTACTTCCAGTTGTATTAGAATATACTGTGCCAGCGTGCGAACAACGACTATATGAGCTTGCCTGTAAGGTTCGTCCAGAAAGAGAAAGCTATCCCAAGCAGACGGGGCGAAAGCACTCGTGGAAGATCTGTTGCGGTTATGCCAAGATTTAAATATCGGAAATTTCCAATCATACGGAATCACTGAAGAAGATTACATGAAATCTCGGGAGAAGATGGCAGAAGAAGCGCTATTGAGTGGCAGTCCAGGAAATAACCCGAGAGTTCCAGATAAGAAAGAAATCGTCACGCTCTACGAGCGAGCGTATGCTTATCAATACTTTGCATTGGACGAAATAAACCGCTGAAGCCATCTGGCTTCAGCGGTTTATTTTACATTGAGCGATAACCTAAGAAATGGTTTTGGTAGTAGTTACTACTTAAGTTGTCTACACGCACTCCGCTAGAGCTTGCGTGAATAAATTCGTTGCCGCCAATGTAGATACCGGCATGTGTTGCCGTGTTAGACGTGTTATACGTTCCTTGGAAAAACACGAGGTCTCCAACAGCTGGAGCGGACACTGGCGTGCCTGCGTCATAGATCGCTTGTGTTGTTCTAGGTAATGATTGACCGTTCTGCGCGAATACGTAGTTTAAAAACCCACTACAATCAAATCCAGCTGGCGTCGTTCCGCCCCAAGAGTATGGAGTTCCTATTAACCCTTGTGCCGTGCCAATGACACCTGATGTACTCGATTCGGTTGAAGTAGACGTTTCTGTTGACACACTTTTCACTTCTGAACGACCCGTCAACGCTTGGAATGTATTTGGCCCTGCAATGCCGTCGACAGAAAGCCCTTGTGCTTGTTGGAAGCTCCGAACCGCTTCTTCCGTAATCGGTCCAAAAATACCATCGGCGTTTACGTGAGAATGACCGGAGTCTTGTAGAGCAGACTGAAGGTCTACGACCGATTGTCCACGATCTCCACTTTGGACAATGCCTGTAGCGCTCGCTTCCACAGCTACAGTTTCAACGGCTGCTGTGTCTCCTGCAGGAGCAGAAGCAGAAGCAGTTTCAGTAAAAATAGAAGGTGAAAAAGCGAACAAACTAGCAGCAAAGCTAGTCGTAACGACAAATTTTGTTAGACGAGTATAACGCATGAATTCAACATCCTTTTTCTATGTATTTCCGTGACGAGGTAAATAAGCAACACCCTCATCATAAGGAAGATAGATTGCGAAAGAATGTCGGTTTCATGACATACTGATTACAATAATATTCCAATTTTAGTCAAAATATGACACAAAGTGACATTACTTTGTGCCTAGTCGCTCCCAAACTTGCGTGGCTGTTGGCATCCCCGCTTGGGCTCCGCTCTTTTCAATCGATAATGAGGCGGCAGCGTTCGCAAACGCGATACACTCTCGTAATGTCTGATCAGTGTTTAGCGCAACAGCAAAGGCACCATTAAACGTATCACCTGCACCCGTACTATCCACCCCATTTGTTCGGAAACTAGACACGATAATCCGTTCGTTTCCATCGTGAAACATTGCCCCATCTTTTCCCTTTGTGACGATAAGTTTATTCGGATACTTTTCAACAGCTTCCTCAGCCGCTAGATTAAACAACGCCTTGCATTCCAACTCATTTGGCGTTAAATAATCCACACGATCAATCATCTTTTCGGGCAGTCGTTGTGCTGGGGCAGGGTTTAAAATCGTGGTCGTCTTTTCTTCCCAAGCAATACGTACGACTTCTTCAACGAAAGGGATAGGAACTTCAAGTTGAAGAAGGAGAGTCGTAGCGTTTTTAATCACACTTCGGTAGGCCAAAGCGTCAGTTGCCGCCCAAGTAAAATTCGCACCTGGGACGACAATGATCGAATTGTCATTGTTTTGGACGGTGATCGACGCGATGCCTGTATGTTCTTCAACAGCACGAACGTCGTCCACGTTTACAGATTCTTGATGCAATTGTTCATATATAGCGCGGCCAAACTCATCCTTGCCGATGCGTCCGACGAGTTGAACGTGTTCGCCAAGTCGTGCAACTGCTGTGGCTTGATTAGCCCCTTTTCCGCCAGGAGAGGTAGCGAACCGTTCACCTAGAACCGTCTCGCCGATTGCGGGGTGTTGCTTTGTAGACGTAATCAAATCCATATTCACACTGCCAATAACAGTAATCATTATCCGTACCCCTTTTGAATGTTAAAGTCATGATTGCTTCTTTACCTGAATAGAAGAGAGTAGAGGAGTGGATAATTTGAAGAGATTCAGTTTTTTGTTTGTCTTACTCATACTTACGAGCTGTTCTTTTTCCTCACAAGCGGTTCGTGTGACAGAAAGAGATGTGATTGATTTTGAACAGCTCAACTTTTCGAAGTATTTACCGACCGATGCGGTTACGTTGAAATATGAAATGCACTATGAAGGGTCCGATGATCGAACGTTGAAAGAACGTAAAATCGAGCCGACAACAAGTATGCATTATACAATTACACAAACTGTGAATCAAGAAATGACGAGTCGCGGACAGTATGAATTGACGAAAGACTCGCTGCAAGGCAAGCGAACATTAAGGTCCGAAAAAGATGCTTCGCACACGTTACTTCAGTCTGAACCGTGGGAAGATGAACTTTTTACATTTGAAGTAGACAAACATTTTTATGAAGTGAACATAAAAAACCAAAACTACGAAAAGTGTGTTGCCCAAGTACAATCCAACGATACACATGTTGAAGTAGGCAGAACCTATTTCTGTCCAGGAGTCGGAGAAGTGTTCAGTGAAGTGAGATTAGAAGAATCAAACCTAACTATATTACAGAGCTGGTTGATGTCGTGAGTTTTGGAGAGGAGAAGGGTGATTAGATGGTGAGGGTAGTAGGGGTGGGTGTCCAGAGAAAGGGAAATGGATGTGTGATAAACGTTAAATTTTTTTGAATGGGACTGTCTTTCCAAGGGCGGAAAAACCAGTTGAAGTTCTCTCGGGTTTAACAATACCATTTTGAAAAACGTTTGTTTTCTATCTATAGATGATAATCGGGGATATGAGGGAATCTTATAACTGTTTTTTAGCTGTTTCCAAAGTTCCTTGATTGCGAACCTAATCACCCACCCGTGCCCGGTTTGGCTGCGCTTTGTTCCCAATCGATGGCCGTCTCATTCCAAACAGGCGTTTATGGAAACAGATCAAGCACTTTAATGAGAATAACCGACAATCTATTTCCAAAAACTAGGACTATTCTCTCGAACACTTACACACTTTGCCTCACTCACGATGAGTGGGTGCAAAATCGTGAGAAGTTCAGTAACTCAGCATATTTTAACAGTACTTAGTTGTTTTTAGCACGATCTAGATCATGATTCTCCTATAAATTCCCAGAAATGAGCGGCCATCACCACCGCAGATGCTTAAAACTGTGAAAAAACGATCTAGATCATCATGAAAACGATCTATATAAGTTGAACGAAAGAAATTCACTGAATCGGATGACCGAGATCGGTCTTTGCGGGTGATTGCTTGCATATTGTCTGTTGAAATTCATCTCGTTGCAATTCGACAACTTCGTTGCCGATCTTTTTCGTCACTGCAAGGGTTGGGGCAACACGAAAAACGTTTGCCGAACGATAAAAGTCGTGA
>NZ_BAWZ01000026.1:0-59985 GCF_000698105.1 Geomicrobium sp. JCM 19037
CCGTTTTCTAGCAATCTCCAGCGCCGATCGATTCCTTCGACCGGCTCTTCGGCCCTTAAAAAGATGGTCAAAATCAAAGCACCAGCAGCGAGAATTAGGAAATCCAACGTAAATCCCCTCGTAAAAGCGTCTATGTGGGGATATTGAGGAGCACGCGCTGATCTGTGCCCAAATCCCCACATAAGAAAGGGAAATCCCCCATGAGCACGCTTACAATGGGATTTGGCTTTGAATCGTGGGGGTAGATCGTCAAAATCCCCACATTGCCCACGCACCGAGGCCGGGCGAGGTGCGAAATCAGCCCCATACCCCCTCCTATGGGCTGATATATCTTCTGTGCCCCGTTTCGTTGGTGAAAATCAGCCCATAGCCTACAGGCACTCACGCGTAAAAGCTTGAGCGGTGTTTTTAACGAGCAAATTCCCTGAATACTGCATGCAAGTAGGTTATTCATGTATAAGTCTTCGAAAATAACTGTCTACACTGTGGACTGAGTAGTCCTTTCAGAAACCGTCTTCGGTGTATAAAACTCCAGTGGTCAAAATTATGTGAGCACGCTCCCTCGTCTAAGTGAACAACCGAATCCCCCAAAATAAAATAATTATCACAAACAGGCACATTCAGGGTCATTTGCCCATATGCTTAAAGAGAACGTGAAATCTCCAAAATGAATGAATTCCCAGTAAATGTCCTCAAACGATCCCGGTATAGATCTATTAAAATTGGAAACACTAAAACCGATACCAGAATTTAAGGGAGAGATGAGGATGAATACGATGGAGCATCGGTGTGGGGTTTGTGAAAGTCATGGAAAAGACGGCTTTCATCTTTTATCTATGTGGCTTTGTAAGGATTGTGAACGTGCGATAGTAACGCTGGATGTTGAGCATTTGGAATATGATTGGTATGTTCAGCAACTGAGAAAGAGTAAAATGAATGTATTGTTGGCTCATTAAGTGAGGCTGTACCCATTCTTTGTTATAATGAAACAATGATTGTATAACAAAAGGATTGACGATGATGAACACTCCAATACTCCAAAAACTTATTGAGCATGCTCATGATCAACCGGTATCACTTCACGTGCCTGGTCATAAAAATGGCGAATTGGCAGAAGGTGACTATGGACGTTTTTTTGAGCAAGTGATGAAACTAGACGTAACTGAACTGCCTGGTTTTGATGATTTACATGCCCCAAGTGAGTGCATTTATGAAGCAGAACAGCTGGCAGCAGAGCAATATGGAATTGCGCGGACGCGCTTTCTTGTTGGCGGTTCTACCGTCGGGAACCTTGCGATGCTGTTGGCGTTTTGTAATCGTGGTGATACGGTGTTTGTGCAGCGCGATTCTCACCAATCCATTGTTCATGGTTTGGAACTGGCGGGTGTACAAGCTGTGTTTTTGCGGTCTGATCTTGATGAACAAACCGATTTAAGCCGGGGGATTGGCCGAGCGACGTTGGCATCGGCTTACAAGGCTTATCCTAACGCTCGTGCACTAGTCATGACGTCTCCTAGCTATTATGGCTCTGTCGGCGAGTTAGAGGCTGTTGTGAACCTCGCAAAATCGTATGGCCTGTCTGTGCTCGTTGATGAAGCTCACGGGGCACATCTACATATTGATTCAACGTTTCCACGTTCAGCACTTGAATTGGGGGCAGACGCTGTTGTGCAATCTGCACACAAAACGTTGCCTGCGTTAACGATGGGTGCGTATCTACATTTGCGCAGTCTAAAAGATGAATGGAAGATAAATGGATGGCTAAAACGACTGCAAACGAGTAGTCCATCATACATTATCATGGCTTCATTAGACGCAGCACGTGCTTATGCACGTACGATGAAACAGCGTAAACCTGCACGAGCGCTTAGCCGCTTTCACTCGAAAGTACACACTAAGATCCCAGGTGCATCTGTGTCTACGGAGGACCCTCTTAAATTGCTTATGTATGTTCCAGAGGGCTATACGGGGTCAAACTGGGAAAAAGAGTTTCATAGACAAGGGGTTTATCCTGAACTTAGTAACGAACAATTTGTACTCTTGATCCTCCCGATACAGATGAGTGAATCCTATGAACATGAACTGCTTCATGTTTTGGGGGAATTGTACGATGAACAGACGCTACCTAAAAAGAAACAGCGGTTTACCCCTGATTATCCAGAAACGAGTATGATTTCGTTTGAAAGTATCGGTGAAACCGCGACAGAATATATCCATCTAGACCAAGCAGTAGGAAGAACGATTGCAGAAGAAGTTGTTCCCTATCCACCGGGAATTCCTTTATGGATTGTCGGGGAGCGTATTGATGAGAGCAGGCTAGTGTTTTTACTGGAGTGGTGTAAAAGTGGTGGTCGTGTTCAAGGTGGGAATCAGTTGCAGAACGATGAATTACTCGTGGTGAAAGAAGAGGTTACATATGAATAAAAAAGGGTTGTTTATCACATTTGAAGGTGGAGAAGGGGCAGGGAAATCAACGGTATTGAAAGCTGTAGCCGAGCGCCTTGAAACGAATGGTTATCGCGTTGTGACAACGAGAGAGCCTGGAGGTGTGAAGCTTGCAGAAAGTATTCGGCATTCACTTTTGGATGATCCGTCACTTGATATCGATCCAAAAACCGAAGCACTTTTATTTGCAGCGGCAAGAAGGCAACATCTTGTAGAGAAGATTATTCCAGCATTAACTGAGGGAGCCGTGGTCCTCTGTGACGTTTTGTGGACAGCAGTCTAGCCTACCAAGGAGCGGCAGGGGGATTGGTGTAGAGGCAGTCCGTCATATTAATGAGTTTGCGGTGGAGGAGCACATGCCAGACGTCACGTTGTTATTTGACTTACCTATTCAAATTGGACTGGACCGAATCAAAGGAAATAAAAGAGAGAGCAATCACCTCGATGAAGAGGGAGCTCTGTTTCATGAGACTGTGAGAAGAACTTACCATCAACTTGCGTCACAAAATGAAGAACGGTATCGTATGATAAAGGCAGATGCCCCTATTGGGGCAGTCGTTGAAGAAACTTATTCTGTCATTCAATCTGCACTAGACCGTGTATAGGTCAATCCAGTATGATAAGGACAAGAGATGCGCATGAGTGCATTGTAAAGGGAGGAAAACAGCGTGAAATTAATTGTATCCGTTGTTCAAGATAAAGACAGCAACCGCTTATCAACAGCTCTTGTAGAGAATGATTACCGAGCAACGAAGCTAGCTTCAACCGGCGGTTTTTTAAAAGCGGGAAACACGACGTTTCTCATTGGGGTTGAAGACGATCTTGTTGCCGATGTTTTGGATATCATTAAAGAGAACTGTGAAAGTCGGGAACAACTGGTTGCGCCTGTCTCTCCGATGGGTGGAAACGCTGACTCTTATGTACTTACCCTGTCGAAGTACAGGTTGGCGGAGCTACTGTCTTCGTTTTGGACGTCGACCAATTTGAACAATTTTAAGTTTGGAAGGGGCGTCGACCGATGACTTGGGATCGATTGCGGAGCCGCCAGCCTGTTGTTGCAAAGCTATTGCAGCAAGCAGTTGTACGAGAGCGGCTTCCTCACGCATATGTTTTTGAGGGCGAAGACCGTTTGGAGCATCGAGAAGCGGCTTCGCTCCTTTGTCGTGCATTTTTATGCAGGTCAACAGAAACGAAGCCTTGCGGAGTTTGCCATGATTGCAAAAGAGCGGAAAACGGAAGTCATCCAGATTTAACAACAATCCAGCCGGATGGCCTTTCCATAAAAAAGAATCAAGTAGAGCTATTGCAAAAAGAATTCGCCTATAAAGGGATGGAATCTCCTCGCAAAGTATATGTCATTGAGGACGCTGACTTAATGACTGCGAGTGCTGCTAACAGCTTACTCACCTTTTTGGAAGAACCTGAGGGGGAGACGTTAGCAATTCTTATGACACGAAATCTACATTTTTTACTGCCGACGATTGTTTCAAGATCTCAAATTCTATCTTTTTCACCGTTATCTGATGTTGAACGACAAAAAAACCTAGAGGCTGCTGGGGAGAAACCGGTGCTTGCCGCTCTTCGAGCACGGATTGGAGACAAGCCTGTTGATCTTCCTGAAGAAGAGCGAACCGCGTGGATTGTACACGGGCGTCAGGTAGTGATACAATTGGCGGAAGAGGTTCTTCAGCGACCTCAGCAAGCAAGGTTAATCTTACAAGAAAAATGGCACAGTCATTTTAAAGATAGGAATCACATTGATACGGGACTAGACCTTTTCCTATTTTGGTACCGTGATGTACTTTACATGAAGTGGGAGAGAGAAGACTTAGCGTATCCGGATCAGGCCGAGCGTTTACGTGTAGAGAGCTTGCATCGTTCAGAAACCATGCTTGCTTCCAATATGAAAGCGGTTATGGAAGCGAAGAAATACTTGTCTGCAAACGTAAATCCGCAGCTGATTATGGAACGTCTCTTGCTTCGTATTCAGGAGGGATCATAATTGCACCAAGTGATTGGGATTCGATTTAAGAAAGCAGGGAAGATTTATTATTTCTCACCTGCAGAATTTGACATTCACGTTGGCCAATCTGTGATCGTTGAGACCGCACGAGGTGTGGAATATGGGGTTGTTGTCCTCGGGGTAAAAGAAGTAGATGATGACGATGTTGTACTTCCCCTCAAGAAAGTGCTGCGAATCGCAACGGATGAAGATACGGCCAGGGTGATCGAGAACGATACACTAGCAAAAAATGCACATGACGTATGTTCAGATAAGATTAATGAACACGAGTTAGATATGAAGCTCGTCAGTGTAGAATATACATTTGACCGTAATAAAGTGCTGTTCTATTTTACAGCGGACGGCAGAATTGACTTCCGCGAACTCGTGAAGGACCTTGCCTCGGTTTTTCGAACGCGGATTGAGTTACGTCAAATCGGAGTTAGAGATGAGGCGAAGATGCTTGGGGGCGTTGGACCGTGTGGATTGGTTCTATGCTGTTCAACATTTCTTGGTGATTTTGAGCCTGTCTCCATTAAAATGGCAAAAGATCAGAATCTCTCGCTCAATCCTGCAAAGATATCTGGATTGTGCGGCCGACTCATGTGTTGTTTGAAATACGAGAATGACGAATATGAACAGGCGAAGAAAGAGCTTCCAGATGTAGGCGAAAGAATTCATACCGTTGACGGTAAGGGCAAAGTCACGGGTTTGAATATGCTTGAGCGCATCGTCCAAGTCGAATTATTTGATGAAGAACGCACCTTGGAATATTCCTTAGAAGAATTGATTGAACAAGGATCACTAACCGGCTAAGCTGCCACAAGAGGGTGGGAGACGAACGTGGCGAAGAAAGAAATGTTTTCACAAGTTATCCATATGGAGAAGCAACTCCTTGCCTTCCATGAAGAATTGCGGGAATTAAAGGAGCAGCTTGCTTCACTGATTGAAGAGAATCAAGGGTTGGTTACGGAAAACCGACTGCTGCGAGAGCGGCTTGAACATGAAGGAATTAAACAGCCCTCCCAAGACGAGCAGCGACCGCCCGCAGATGATGGACAAGGGGAAACCGTCCCGCCCGGAGAAGGCTATGATAACCTTGCCCGTTTGTATCATGAAGGTTTTCATATTTGTAATTTGCATTATGGCAGCTTACGAACGGATGGAGATTGCTTGTTTTGTCTTTCATTCTTCCAAGCGAAGTAAAAATCTCTATGTAGACGACCCGACACGACATGTGCCGGGTTTTTCTTTTGAGGAGTCAAGCTATGGAGTTATTATCGAGAGAGAGAATCGATTATATTTACAGAAATCGCCTTAAAATTATTCAGAGTAAGGAACGCCTTGCGTTTAGTATCGACTCCGTATTATTAGCGCGTTTTGTTTCGGTAAAGCGAACACGAGGACGCATGCTCGATTTATGTTCAGGAAATGGCGTTGTGCCACTCGTACTCACGATGCGAAGTGAGGTACCGATTACAGCGGTGGAAATTCAAGCGGATGTGGCCGACATGGCAAAACGCAGTGTGCAAATGAACGGGCTAACGGAACAAATTGATGTGCGTGTGTTTGACTTAAAAACGATCAAAGACGAAATGCCACATGGAACATTCGACGTCGTTACGTGCAACCCTCCATATTACCAGGACTCGCTCAAAAATGATGCCAAGCCTTTTACGATTGCTAGACACGAGGAAGCGTGTACGATTTATGATGTGGCACAAGCGGCAGCTTATGCTCTTAAACATAAAGGCAAAGCAGCATTTGTGTTTCGACCAGAACGCATTCATGAGCTTTTTCAAGCGTGTGCAACGGCAGGTTTAGAGCCGAAAAGACTACAGTATATTCATCCTAAACAAGAGGCCCAGGCAAACATTGTCCTTTTGGAAGCGGTCAAAGGTGGTAAGCACGGGGTAACGACATTACCGCCTGTTTTTGTGTACGAAAATGGCGAGCATACGACGTCTTTTACTCGGGCATACGAGGGGGAATCGTTTGCCTATGAACGCATACAGTGCAAAGTGAAACGAAGAAGCCATTTTGTGTATATGCTGGAGTGCAAGGATGGTTCGTACTATACAGGATACGCACGTGATGTATGGGCGAGACTGAAGATGCATATCGAAGGAAAAGGGCAAAGTATACACGTGGACGAGGTCCATTTACGTTAATTCACCAGGAAGCGTTTGATACGAAGAGAGAAGCATTACAAGAGGAATGGCGATTAAAACAATTAACGAAGCGCGAGAAAAGGGCGTACATATTAGAAAGAAGGAGGGGTGTTTATGCACCGGGGCACATTATACCTCGTTCCTACACCGATCGGTAATTTAGAAGATATGACGTACAGAGGTGTACGTGTGTTGTCTGAAGTCGATCTCATTTGTGCAGAAGATACGAGACAGACAAGAAAATTGCTCACACATTTCGACATTCCTACACAGACGATTAGTTTACACGAGCATAATGAACATGCTCGTATTCGCGGGTTAATCGAGCAGTTGCAAGCCGGTAAAGATGTGGCCATTGTTAGTGATGCTGGAACACCGCTTGTATCTGATCCAGGGGCGGAATTGGTTGCACAGTGTATTGAAGCAGGAATTGTTATTACTCCTCTTCCTGGAGCTAACGCAGCGCTTACAGCTTTCATTGGATCGGGCCTCGGGGGCGGCGCTTTTTATTTTCATGGATTTTTGCCTCGGAAAAAGAAAGAGATTCGAGAACAACTTGAACATTTACGCCACTTAAAAGTACCGATTATCTTTTATGAGTCTCCTCACCGAATGAATGCGACGCTTGAAACGATGGCAGAAGTTTGGGGAGAAAGAGAAGCGGTCATCGGTCGAGAGCTCACGAAGCGTTATGAAGAGTTTGCTAGAGGTAAGGTGAAAGATCTAGGTCGTGATGAATGGCGAGGTGAGATTTGCTTTGTCGTTGCCGGTGCAGATGAATCGGAACAGGCAGAAACAACCGACTGGTGGGAAGGGCTTTCGATTCGTTTGCATGTGCAAGCCTATGAAGAAAAAGGAATGCAAAAAAATGCAGCGATGAAACAGTGTGCACTTGATCGCAACATCCGCAAAAAAGAAGTGTATAACGACTATCACGGACTTAGCTAACCGGCGTATAGGCTGTTCTATGAGAAGTTCTGAGATGGAAAGTGTCTCAAAAAAGCAAAAACCACACCATGCCTATTGAGCCAATAAAAAAGAGCTACCCATCGATTTGGGTAGCTCGAATTATGATATTTATAGAGCCGTTGACTTTGAATTGTCCAAGTACTCTTGAAGCGAACCAATTACTTCGCGTGCCCCGTCCGGCTAAGTATAATCTTGCCGTCGGCAATTGAGATATTTTCGTCAGAGACTTCGCCTGTGACTTGACAAGTCATATTCGGCTTATATTTCTTTAGAATAATGCGGTCGTGATCCACATAAATTTCTAACGCATCTTTCTCTGCAATATCTAATGTACGTCGTAACTCGATTGGAATTACCACGCGGCCAAGCTCGTCAACCTTGCGAACGATGCCAGTTGATTTCATTGCTTAGAATCTCCTCCTTGCGAGCGCAAATGTATATTTGTGTCACAATTTGACACTTTTTATCTCTATGTGTGCAATCATACCAGTATAGTAAAATCAAGTCAATATAATAATCTTAAAATTCAAATGCGATAAAATGGCTATATCTCAAGTGTTTCTGCATTTTCTGAGACAGCACGAGTGTTTGATATGGTATATGTCTGTTGACTTTAGGGAATCACTGATGTATAATTATCAATTAAGTTTGTGGTTTTTCAACGAATAAACATACCGATGAATGGATGAGTAAACAATAACGAGTGTTCAGAGAGCCGGGTTGCTGGGAACCGGTCACAAACGTATTGTTGAAGATGGTCCGCGAGGTTTTGCATTTTAAGCGTAACGCGTGAGGAATGCACGGTTGACCGACCGTTAGCAGGTGTGTAGCTAATTGTAACTGATTAGCGCTGTTGAGCTTCTCTATCACGAGAAGAAAGCAGGGTGGTACCACGTGAGTCCAACTCTCGTCCCTTCACATAGGGACGGGAGTTTTTAGATTTGATGAATAGATGGGGGCAAATACAATGAGTAATAAACCAACGTACTATGTGACGACACCGATTTATTATCCGAGTGGAAAGCTTCATATCGGTCATGCGTATACGACTGTAGCCGCTGACACGCTTGCACGTTACAAACGTCTACAAGGCTATGATGTGATGTTTTTGACGGGCACTGACGAACACGGGCAAAAGATTGAAAGAAAAGCGAAAGAAGAAGGGGTTACACCGATTGATTTCGTGGATGAAATTGTCGCAGGCATACGTCAGCTTTGGGACAACCTGGACATTTCTTACGATGATTTCATTCGTACGACCGAAAACCGTCATAAACACTCCGTTCAACAAGTTGTGGAGCAGCTAAAAGATCAAGGTGACATCTATTTGAGCGAATATGAAGGCTGGTACTCTGTGCCTGATGAGACGTACTACACAGAATTGCAGCTGGAAGATCCGGTAAAAGATGAAAATGGCAAAATAATCGGAGGTAAAAGTCCCGATAGCGGCATCCGGTAGAACTTGTTCGTGAGAAATCGTACTTTTTCAAAATGAGCAATTACGCAGAGCGTCTGCTTCAATATTACGAAGACAATCCAGACTTTATTCAGCCTGAGGCTCGTAAAAATGAAATGATCAACAACTTTATTAAACCAGGTCTTGAAGACCTTGCCATCTCTCGGACAGCATTTTCGTGGGGAGTACCGATTAAAAGCGACCCTGAACACGTCGTGTACGTCTGGATTGACGCATTACTTAACTACATTACAGCGCTTGGTTATGGGACGGACAAAGACGAAGCTTATCACAAGTTTTGGCCAGCAGATGTGCATATTGTCGGGAAGGAAATCGTTCGTTTCCATACCATTTATTGGCCAATCATGTTAATGGCGTTAGACGTGCCATTGCCGAAGAAAGTTTTCAGTCACGGTCATTTACTCATGAAAAATGAAAAGATGTCGAAGTCCAAAGGCAACGTCGTGTATCCCGATGCGCTTATCGAACGTTACGGGCTTGATGCGGTACGTTATTACCTCTTGCGAGAAGTGCCATTCGGTTCAGACGGTGTATTCACGCCAGAAGCTTTCGTTGAGCGGATTAACTATGATTTAGCCAACGACCTTGGCAACTTATTAAATCGAACGGTTGCGATGATTAATAAATACCTTGATGGTGAAATTCCAGAGTATCTAAAAGATGGCACCGGTTATGATGCTTCGTTACTTGATGTGGCTGACGCAACGATCGAAAAAGTGGAAGCGCATATCGAAACGATGGAATTCTCAGTTGCTCTCACCGCCATTTGGCAGTTTATCAGTCGTACGAACAAGTACATTGATGAAACACAACCGTGGATGCTCGCTAAAGAAGAAGGAAGTGAAGAGCTTCGCGCTGTGATGTACCATTTGGCTGAATCGCTACGAATCATTTCTGTTTTGCTCAAGCCGTTCTTTACAGAAGCACCAACGGCAATTGCACAACAACTTGGATTTAGTGACCAAGAAGATCTTGGCACTTGGGCATCGCTCAAACAGTTTGGTTCATTACCTAAAGGCACACAAGTCGTGAAGAAAGGGACGCCGATTTTTCCACGTCTTGAGATTGAAAAAGAAGTGGACCATATTAGCGGCTAATGGCAGCGCCAAAAACCGACGAAGCGGAAGCTGAAGAGGAAGAGGGCGCGAACCTTATTACGATTGATGACTTTAAAGCGGTCGAGCTACGGGTTGCACAAGTCACAAAAGTAGAGCCGGTGAAAAAAGCAGACCGGTTGTTAAAGTTGCAATTGGATCTTGGTGATGAGACGCGTCAAGTCGTTTCAGGTATAGCTAAAGATTACACAGCGGATGAACTTGAAGGGAAAAAGATCATTTGTGTAACGAATCTTACCCCTGTAAAGCTGCGTGGTGAGCAGTCTCAAGGGATGATTCTTGCTGGAAAAGCGGAAGACACATTAAAATTGGTCACAATTGATGGCGATCTTCCGAATGGAACACTCATATCTTAATTGATGGAAAGCCGGGCATGCCCGGCTTTTTAAAAAGGAGTTAACGATGGTTGAATTGTTTGATACACACGTGCACGTAAACGTGCATCAGTTTGATGATGATCTTGAAGACGTGCTTACCCGTGCACGAGAAGCCGGTGTGAAGTGGATGAATGTCGTCGGGTTCGATCGTGAAACCATTACCCGAGCGATGGCGCTCGTAGATGAATATGAGTTTTTGTATGCGACGATTGGCTGGCATCCAGTCGATAGTGTCGACTTCACCGATGAAGATCTTGCATGGATCGAATCGTTAACGGAGCACCCAAAGGTCATAGCCATCGGTGAAACGGGGCTTGACTATCATTGGGACAAATCTCCGGCAGCGGTTCAGAAGGAAGCGTTTATAAAACAGATCCAGCTTCATAAGCGAGTCGGACTTCCTCTTGTTATTCATGGTCGAGAAGCCCAAGCAGATATTGCGACGATTCTTGAACAAGAAGGGGTCGGCCCGGCAGGGGGAATCATGCATTGCTTTAGCGGAGACGAAGAGACAGCAAAGCGTTGTTTAGATGCGGGCATGCATATTTCTTTTGGGGGACCGGTTACGTTTAAAAATGCGCAACTACCGAAAGATGTAGCGAAGATGGTGCCGCTGGATCGTTTGCTTATTGAGACTGATTGCCCGTTTCTCGCTCCCCACCCTTACCGGGGAAAACGAAATGAGCCAGCTCATGTGGCACTCGTCGCGGAAAAAATTGCTGAACTAAAAGGCGTTACCGTAGAGGAGATCGCTGAGATTACGACAGCTAATGCGAAACGACTTTTTGGGCTTACCGATGAAAATTAAAGAGTGCATCGTTGTAGAAGGCAGGGATGACACGGTTGCAATCAAGCGAGCGGTCGAGGCAGATACGATTGAAACAGTGGCTCAGCTGTGCCACCGCAAGTGATCGAGCGAATTAAACTTGCTATGATACGTCGAGGCATCATCGTCCTTACCGATCCCGATTATCCCGGAGAGCGAATTCGGCGAATCGTGACCGAAGCGGTACCTGGTTGCAAACATGCATTCATTAAGAAAGCCGATGCGCTATCTGCAAATAAAAATAGCGTCGGGGTAGAACATGCGTCTCCAGAAACGATACGAGAAGCGTTGAGGAATGTTCAGACCATTGGTGAAATGCCTGCGTATGATCCAGTAACGATGGCTGATATTCGAGGAGCCGGCTTATTAGCAGGTGAGGATGCCAGGTCTCGAAGAGAGAAAGTTGGATCGGAATTAAATATTGGTTATGCAAATGGAAAGCAATTTGTAAAGCGGCTAGATGTTTTTCAAATTGAACGTGAGGAATTTTTGGCTGCTTTAGAAAAGGTAGGTTTACGATGAAAGAAATTGCAACCCCTACAAGAACGAAGGAAATTGTGGAACGCTACAACTTAAAAGCGAAAAAAAGTCTCGGACAGAACTTTATGGTTGATGCTCAGTTACTCAGCAAAATGGTTGATCATACAGGTTTAACAGAAAGAGATGGGGTCATTGAAGTGGGGCCTGGCATCGGAGCGTTAACCGAGCAGTTAGCAAAGCGTGCGAAGAAGGTTATCGCTTATGAAATTGATCAGCGCCTTTTACCTGTTTTAGACGATACACTGTCTTCGTATGACAATGTGGACATCAGGCATGAAGATTTTTTGAAGGCAGATCTTACGCAAGTGTTTAAAAAGGATTTTTCGGATGTAGACCATGTGTATGCGGCAGGCAATTTACCGTATTATGTTACAACGCCCATTCTTATGCGCTTTCTTGAGGAAAGATTGCCGATTGAAACATTAACGGTCCTCATTCAAAAAGAAGTAGGCGACCGTCTCGCTGCGAAGCCATCGACGAAAGCTTACGGATCGTTGTCGATCGCCGCGCAATATTATGCGGAGACAGAAGTCATATCAGCGGTGCCACCGCAAGCTTTTATGCCAAGACCGAATGTCGATTCTTCGATCATTACGTTTCGCATTCGCAAAAAAAAAGCTGTGCAAGTAAACGATGAAGCTTTCTTTTTCAAGTGCATACGCGCATCGTTTGCTCAGCGCAGAAAGACGCTCCGAAATAACCTGAATCATTGGCTTGGAGACAAAGAGCGGGTAACCGAAGCTTTGGGACGCGCAGAGATTGATGGAGCACGACGAGCTGAGACGTTAAGCATTCAGGAATTTGGTAATTTGGCAGATGCTCTAAATTCTTAACCATTCGTTTCACCTCTTTCATGGCAAATGCATAGTGTACCGTATGGAGGAGGAGTCACGATGAGTTTACAAGTTGGTGATCTTGTTACGCGAATCTCCTATGGTGAAGATGTTTTGTTTCGTGTGACGGCGGTTGATGACAAGGATAATATTGAACTAAAAGGTGAGGAGTTAAGGCTCGTAGCCGATGCCCCGCTGGCGGATTTGAAAAAGGTTGACGATGATGAGCGTTCGGAATTTGAGGAAGAAGAGAAGAAAAAAGAAGAGCAATGTTATCGGCTATTCCGACAAGATAATCGATTGATGCGTGAGAAAAATGAATATGAATTGTCATCGGCATATGCGACCCCGAATCCCCAATATTTTGAGATGAGGGTCGTGTTCTGCATATGGATGGCGACGCTTCGTATTTGCAAAAATGCACGACGATGTACGACCGTCTCGGCATTCCGGTATACGGTGCGCATATGAGGGAGACGGATATGCCGCAACAAGTGGCGTCACTACTTGAGATGGTACAGCCGGATATCCTCGTGATCACGGGGCATGATGCCTATACGAGAACGAGGGGAGATTCGAATGATCTGAAAGCTTATCGTCACTCCAAAGCGTTTTTACAAACGGTACGTGAAGCACGAAAGGCTGTCCCTAATCTCGATGATCTCATCATTTTTGCAGGTGCGTGTCAGTCGTATTTCGAAGGGCTCATCCGCGCAGGAGCGAATTTTGCGAGTTCACCATCACGGGTGAATATTCATGCGCTTGATCCTGTCTATATTGCTTCAAGAGTGAGCATGACACCTTTTTTAAATCGCGTACACTTAAATGAAGTACTTCGCAACACGATTACGGGTGAAGATGGGCTCGGTGGCATCGACACAAAAGGGGTATTAAGAAGAGGCATTCCCTTGAAAGAACAAGAAAATATATAATCCAAAAAACCTGTCATAGATCATTGCTTTGTGCATGAAACGGCAGGTTTTTGCTATTTTCTCAATGATTTTTGAATAATACGAGGAAATTTCGGCAAAATAAGAGGAATCTTACCGTTCGACAAATTAAACAGTTGACATGCAGGGCTTTTCACTGTTAAAATTTAATATTTTGTATCGGTTTGACGTTTCATAAAAATTGTGGTAAAATTATTACTAGTGAGGTGGGGTGACATAATGGGTAAAACGTTAGTGGAAATTAAGCAGTCGCTTGAAGAGAACGTCGGTAAGCGTATCACACTGAAAGCGAACGGCGGACGCCGCAAGATCGTCGAACGCTCAGGCATGTTAGAAGGAACGTACCCCTCAGTTTTTATCGTGAAATTAGATCGCGACAAACACAAAGTTGACCGTGTATCTTACAGTTATACAGACGTCCTGACAGAAACCGTGCAACTAACGGTTTGTGAAGACGAAGAATTACAAGCATAATATTTTTACTTAAGCTGCCATTCTTACAGAAATGAGCAGCTATATTTTTGTCTTTTTTGCCGATGCTATGTGTGTACGGGATTATTGAAAAGGAGATGGTTCCGTTGAGCCGTCATCGTAGTATCATGTCTTATGCACTCAAAGAAGAAATCGCAAAAGAATTGGGATTTTATGATACCGTCCAACAAGAAGGTTGGGGCGGAATCAAGGCGAGAGATGCTGGAAACATGGTAAAACGAGCTGTTGAAATGGCAGAAGAACAACTCGCTTCAAGGCAGCAGAAATAAACCGTACACGCCAGTGAAATCAATGATGATTTCACTGGGTTTTTTACGTCACGATGAATCTGATGAGTGACATTTCAAAAATACTTGTGAAAGCCCTTGCAAAGTAAACATATCCACGTTATAGTTGAGCAACTCTAACTTGTATATACAAGTTAAAAAGGAGGTTGAAACATGAGCGTACAAAAGTTAATCGCACCACTTTCAGGTCGTATTCTCCGGTTGGAGGATGTGCCAGACCCGACATTTGCAGAAAAGATGATGGGCGATGGAATTGCAATTGAACCGAATGAAGGAGAAGTCGTTGCACCTGTCGATGGTGAAATTGTGCAAGTATTCCCAACGAAGCACGCGGTTGGATTACGGACAACCGAAGGGTTGGAAATTCTCATACATGTCGGTATCGATTCCGTCCAGATGGATGGAGAAGGTTTTGAGGTTCATGTAAAAGCAGGCGATTCTGTTCGTGCCGGCGATCGTTTACTTACATTTAGTCTTGAGTTATTGCGAACAAAAGCCGCGAGTGCGATCACTCCGATCGTAGTTACAAACAGCGATGCGGTAGACGCAATCGAATGGAACTCTGAAGAACAACAAGCGACAAAAGGAAAAACCGAACTACTTACTGTACATGTGAAACAAAATAAATCTGAAAAGAAGAAAAAGACAAAAGGTGACTATACCGAAGAAGCAAAACGAATTGTTGAAGCGGTAGGCGGAGAGGAGAACATCATCGCCGCCACGCACTGCGTGACTCGTCTTCGATTTGCCTTAAAAGATGACGCTCATGTAAACAGAGATGCACTAGATGAGATGGATGTCGTACAAGGGCAGTTTCTTACAAATGGTCAATATCAAGTCATTATTGGGCAAGGAACGGTAGATAAAGTTTATAAAGCCATCGTTTCTGACACGAATATTGAGGAAGCATCTAAAGATGAAGTGAAACAAGCGAGTGGAAAAAAACAAAACGTTATTCAAAGAGGCGTTCGTGTTCTTGCTGATATTTTTATTCCGATCTTACCGGCCATCGTCACGGCAGGTCTTTTAATGGGGCTAAACAATATCCTCGCCAATCCAGGTATCTTTGGAGAGCAATCGGTCGTGGAAATGTTTCCACAATGGGCTGATTTTGCAGACATTGTTCATCTCATTGCCAACACCGCATTTACGTTCTTACCCGCACTCATAGGTTGGTCTGCCGTCAAACGTTTCGGGGGCAGTGAACTTCTGGGCATAGTTCTTGGACTAATTCTCGTTCATCCGGATCTATTAAATGCGTGGGCGTACGGAGAGGCTCAAGCGGCGGGGGACGTGCCTACATGGACGATATTCGGTCTAGAAATTGAGCAAATTGGATATCAAGGCCAAGTGTTACCAGTACTCTTTGCTTCTTGGATTTTAGCAAAGATTGAAATCTTTTTACGTAAACGTGTGCTTGATTCGCTACAACTGCTCGTCGTTGCACCGATTGCACTGCTAGTCACTGGTTTTCTCACATTTTTATTTATCGGTCCAGTAACGTTCACATTAGGGAACTTACTAACCGATGGATTGGTCACTGTATTTGACCAGCTTGAAATTGTCGGTGGTCTCGTATATGGTGCGGTGTATGCACCACTTGTTATTACGGGGATGCACCATACATTCCTAGCAGTAGACCTTCAACTTATTGGAACGTTAGGCTTTACATTCCTTTGGCCAATTCTCGCACTATCGAACATTGCGCAAGGGTCGGCAGCACTTGCGGTTATGCTTGCGACCAAAGATGAAAAGCTAAAGGGATTAGCAGGAACATCAGGTTTGTCTGCATACCTTGGAATTACAGAGCCAGCGATGTTTGGAGTGAACTTGCGTTTTCGCTATCCGTTTGTAGCGGCCGTAATCGGCTCAGCAATTGCAGCAGCTTGGATTACATCACAAAATGTTGTCGCAAACTCTGTTGGGGTCGGTGGAGTCCCAGGGTTCTTATCGATTACGAGCTCAGGTTGGATCGCTTTCTTCATCGGAATGGCAATCGTTATCGTCGTTCCTTTTACGATTACGTATTTATTAGCAAAACGAAAAGGGTTTGAAGAATAGAAAGTAGGGTTAGGATGAACGCGAATTGGTGGAAAGAAGCGGTCGTTTATCAGATTTATCCGCGGAGCTTCAATGATACGACTGGCAGTGGAACTGGGGATTTAAATGGAGTAACAAAGCGTCTAGACTATCTAAAAGATCTCGGTGTTGATGTTGTTTGGCTGACCCCAGTTTATAAATCACCACAACACGATAACGGTTATGATATTGCAAATTACTACGAAATTGATCCATTGTACGGCACGATGCAAGACTTTGATAAGTTACTCAACGAGACTCATGCACGTGGTATGAAACTGATTATGGATTTGGTCGTTAATCACACCTCAACCGAGCACGAATGGTTCCAAGAAGCGCAGAAATCAAAAGATAATCCATACCGAGATTACTATATATGGCGTGACGAACCGAACAACTGGGAATCTAAATTCGGTGGTTCTGCGTGGGAATGGCATGAAGCGACTGGACAATACTATTTGCATCTATTTGATAAAACCCAAGCAGATTTGAACTGGGATAACCCAAAGCTACGAGAAGAAATCTATCGGATGATCGAGTTTTGGGGCAAAAAAGGTATCGATGGATTTCGTTTGGACGTTGTTAACTTGCTATCGAAAGGCGAAACTTTTGAGGATGATCATGTTGGGGATGGTCGCCGTTTTTACACCGACGGTCCGAGAATTCATGAGTACATCCATGAAATGAGCACTCGTGCATTTTTGCCTTATGGTATGATGACGGTAGGAGAAATGTCTTCCACAACACTTGAACAAGGGGTTCTTTACACGCGTCCTGACCGTCAAGAGTTGGACATGATCTTTCATTTTCACCACCTTAAAGTCGATTATCCCAACGGTGAAAAATGGACCGAAGCACCGATTAATTTCGAGCAATTAAAAGAGATTTTTACGAAGTGGCAAGAGGGAATGGATTCCGGCGGTGGTTGGAATGCGGTATTTTGGAGCAATCATGACCAACCGCGTGCGGGTTCAAGATTTGGTGATGGCTCCCCTGAAGCGGCAAAAATGTTAGCAACAGCCATCCACCTTCTAAATGGGACACCGTATATATATCAAGGCGAAGAGCTAGGCATGACAAGTCCGATATTTAAAACCATTGAGGAATATCGAGACGTCGAGTCGCTCAATGCGTATGATCTGCTCATAGAACAAGGCGTGCCTGAAAAAGAGGTTCTGTCGATCCTCGCTAGCAAGTCTCGAGATAACGGAAGAACGCCAATGCAATGGAGTGGCGAAAAGCCTCATGCCGGATTTACAAACGGTACGCCGTGGATCGGCCTTGCAGACAACTGGGAGACGATCAATGCAGAGAATGCCATCAATGATCCTTCGTCTGTATACTATCATTTCAAACAGCTTATTCAACTGAGAAAGAAACATCCGGTCATCCAATCAGGGAGCGTTCGATTCCTCGATCATCTTCACCCTGCACTGTTTGCTTATGAACGAGTGTTGGATGATAAACGGCTCGTTGTCGTATGTAACTTTTCTAGTGAAGCGGTAGAAGTTTCTTTACAGATACACGAAGTGCTCATTTCTCATCTGCCTATTCAGAGCATTGATGACCAGAAGTTTGTATTACCTGGTTACGGTGCAATAGCTTTTTTTGCATAGTTGAAGGAGCGAGAAGGTGTGGAGAGAAAATATATAAGCGTGTACCAAGAACTAGCGCAAGAGATACGCCAAAACGTATATGAACCAGGTACTCTGCTTCCGTCTGAGAATGAGCTGACCGATCAGTTCACAACATCTCGGGAAACGGTTCGAAAAGCACTAAACTTGCTCGTTCATTATGGGCTCATACAGAAGGTTAGAGGCAAAGGGTCGATCGTATTAGATTCACAGCCGTTTGATCTTCCGGTTTCAGGAATTACGAGCTTTAAGGAATTGACTGAAAACATGTCCATACGAGCGGTAACGAACGTCGATCGAATTGAATCGTTACCTCAAGATAACGACATGCACAAGAAAATGGACATCCCCCCCGGATACGCCGGTATGGCAAGTCGTTCGAACGAGGGAAATTGATGGAGAAGTTGTGATTGTGGACCGAGATTGTTTCATTGAGAACGTTGTTCCGAAGCTCAGCCTAGAAGTTTGCGAACAATCCATTTACGAGTATATTGAAAATGAGCTAGGTCTCACCATTGCTTTTGCACATAAGGAAATCGTCGTTGAGCTGCCTACAGCCGAAGACCACCGGCTGCTCAGCCTAAACGGTGCACCGAACGTCGTCGTCATTCGCAGCCTCGTTTATTTGGAAGACTCGAGTGTGTTTCAATATACGGAGTCACGGCATCGCCCTGACAAGTTCCGTTTCGTAGACTTTGCTAGAAGAGAAAAGTGAACCTGTACTGCCCTTATGATCTGGAGAAAAGCTTCCGCCTATGATGGAAGCAAGAATCAACAGCGCAAATTATAAAATGTGAAGTTCACACTATCTAGATCGTTCTTCACTGTTTAAGGTACCGAAAGTGATGATTTGTACTCGTTTTCTGGAAGTAATTAGGAGATTGGCGATCTAGATCGCCCTCTAAATGGTCTAGAGCACGTTAAAACGATGGATTTTACCAAATACTGGGCGATCTAGATCATTTTCATGATGATCTAGATCGTTTTTTGCGGTTTTCAGCAGCTACAGGGGCAACGGTCACTCATTTTTGGGAATTTATAGGGGATTGGTGATCTAGATCACACCCGAAACGATGGTAAGCTGGGTAAAGTGGAAACTGTGCTCGAGTTGCGACCGAACTGTTCTCAAGTTGGGAAAAATTGCAGGAAAAGCGGTATATTCTCATAAACTAGGTAACAGAATGAGCAAACTCGGTAACAGATTACAAAGTCACGTGTGCAACCCCGCTCTTAATTACACAACTCAAGAGCTAGCAACCATCGGCACCAGAGGTGCCGAAGATAAACCAAACGAACGTCGGCATGACTCATGCGACGTTCGTTAGTCTTTGTGACAAAAAGGGTCGTAGATTCTCTTACGACGAGCGAAGGGAACGGAGGTTTGATGCGATTACAATATCAAGAACTAGTGAATTTCTTTAGTACAACGGATATAGAGCGCACAATGCTGGAAATTAGTCGTTCTGTTAGAAGCGGGTACGGTGTACTTCTACTAAATCCTAAAAGGTGTCCAATGAATCCAAGTTGTTGCTCTTATCGCCGTCAGGCTCACTTCGCAAGATGTCTCTGCCGTACCGTTGGAATACATCAACGTGGGCGAGAGTGCCGGCTTTTGCCTCTTGGAGTGCCGATGGGTAATCTAGTTCCCTTCCTCTGTTTGTCTTAAAGGCAATCAGGTTGCCGTCCTCATTCTTTCGCACGGCAACGATCTGCTCTTGATCCGAACCAATGTCCGGTTCGATCGTTCGTGCTTCGTTTTTGTAACGTTCATAAGCATCTTCAAAATCTGTCATCCTTTGACCTCCTTTCACCCTAGTGTGTGCTGGTTATTTTGGATTTAACCCCTGTCCTGTACATGCCCTTTATTTTCGACTAGAATAAAGGAAAACCAAGACCATCTTGTGAAAGAAGGAGAATGACGTTGAAATGTTCGTTAAAGGCACCGGCGAAAATCAACCTTTCTTTAGATGTGCTTGCCAAACGCGAAGATGGATTTCATGAAGTAGAAATGATTATGACAGAAGTTGACCTTGCCGATCGGATCGACCTTACGAGCCGGAGAGATCAGCAAATTGTCATTCAGACGCATGCAGGCTATATTCCTGCAGATCGTCGTAACCTCGCGTATCAAGCGGCAAGTCTTTTGAGGGAAAGGTATCGTATTTCAGCAGGTGTAACGATTTATATACAAAAGAATATTCCTGTAGCGGCTGGACTGGCAGGGGGAAGTAGTGATGCGGCAGCGGTGTTACGCGGCTGAATCAGATGTGGGGATTGAAGCTTTCCAAAGAGCGTCTGGCAGAACTTGGCTCGGAAATCGGCTCGGATATTGCGTTTTGTGTTCATGGTGGCACTGCCAGGGCGACAGGGAGGGGCGAGAAGATTGAGCATTTGCCTGCGCCTCCTGCTTGTTGGGTCGTTCTCGCAAAACCTCCAATCGGTGTTTCGACGGCAGATGTGTACGGCCGAGTCCGGGTAACGAACCCAGATCCTGCGAACACAGGTAGCCGAGCAATTGAACAAGCCATTCGTGACGAAGATTATCGCCAGATCTGTACGCACCTTCACAATGATCTCGAACAAGTGACGATGAAACTTTATCCTGAAGTCGGGCAGATTAAAGAACGGATGCTTGAGTCAGGAGCGGATGCGGCGCTAATGAGCGGGAGTGGGCCGACCGTATTTGGGCTCGTTAACAGTGAAGGGAAAGTCCATCGCGTGTACAATGCATTGCGTGGTTTTTGTGACCAAGTGTATGCTGTGCGGCTAATCACGTGAGTAACTTGAGAAAATACGTATAATAATGGTAAAATAATCTTTAATATTCGTGTTTTCGGAGGTTCTGATGAAAAAATTAAAAAGAAGCGGTCGTCTAGTTGATATGACACATTTTTTGTTGCAACATCCGAATCAACTCATCCCTCTTACTTATTTCTCTGAAAGGTATCAGTCTGCAAAGTCTTCAATTAGTGAAGATTTAACGATTGTGAAGAGTATATTTGAGAGCGAAAAGACGGGGTACTTAATTACGGTGCCTGGGGCGAGCGGAGGGGTTCGTTATGAACCTGCAGTACCTGCAAAAGAGGCCGAAGAACTCGTTCAGTCTCTATGCCAGAAACTTCAGGATCCAGAACGGCTTTTGCCTGGCGGTTATTTGTATTTGATGGACATCCTCGGGCGTCCACGATTAATGAATGATATTGGACGTTTATTTGCAGGACTGTATCGGGAAACGCAAGTCGATGCCGTTATGACAGTAGCAACGAAAGGGATACCCCTTGCGTATGCCATTGGAAATCATCTTGATGTGCCTGTCAGCATCGTCCGTAAGGATCACCGGGTCACGGAAGGCTCGCTCGTTAGTATTAACTATGTGTCAGGCTCATCGAAAAGAATTCAAACGATGTCTCTCGGTCGCAGAAGCATCCAAGAAGGGGCAAAGGTCCTCATTGTTGATGATTTCATGAAAGGCGGCGGAACCGCTCAAGGAATGGCAGAGCTTCTTAAAGAGGTTAAAGCAGAACTTGTCGGTACAGCTGTTCTTGTAGAAGCAACGACCGATGAGCGAGTGGTACAAGACTACATTTCATTAATCTGCCTGGAAGAAGTGAATGAACGCACGAAGAAGATTATTGCAAAGCCGGGAAATTTTGCTAAACATTTACGTTAGGAGAGACCGAAGATGAAAAGAGTTTTTACAAAAGACGCACCTGAAGCGATTGGACCGTATTCTCAAGGGATGATCGTAAACAACCTTTTTTACAGTTCAGGCCAAATTCCTCTCACTAAAGAGATGGACATTGTTGAAGGTGGCATTGAAGAACAAACGCACCAAGTGATGAGTAACGTGCAAGCGGTCTTAAAAGAAGCCGGTTCTTCACTTGACCAAGTTGTAAAGACGACAGTGTTTATTAAAGACATGAACCAATTCCCACAAATTAACGACGTGTATGGACAATATTTCAGTGACCACCAACCGGCTAGGTCTTGTGTAGAGGTCGCTCGGTTACCTAAAGATGTGCTCATTGAGATTGAAGTTATTGCCCTTGTTTCCTAATAAAGCGAGGTAGAGATCATGAATGATCTCTACCTTTTTGTTGATCGATAGCGGATGAATAAAAAAATAATGCCGAAACGATGTTGGGAACCGCGTAAAACCTTTATCGACAACGATGTCCCTCCCCGCCATGGGTTAAGTAAGCCAATATCGTTCTTATGCCCCAGGGCGCAACCATCCATTTGTTGTAGAAATCAAAACCTACAATGTAGCTCGGTATCGTCTATAGTTTGTCTCTTTTCGGAAGTTTCTGGGAACAAATCGTGAATATTTTTTGAAAGTTAGCAGGAATTCAAGTTCCCGATGTTGAAAGGTATTGCCCAGAGTCAAAATAAAAACGCTCACAACTAGAATTTTGTGAAGTAGGAGAAGGTGGTGAAAGGATGGAAGTAACAGACGTAAGACTTCGCAGGGTAAGTACAGCTGGACGCATGAGGCCATTGCATCGATTACTTTCGACCAGGAATTTGTTGTACACGACATTCGTGTCATTGATGGGAACAACGGATTGTTCGTTGCAATGCCAAGTAAGCGGACCCTGATGGAGAGTTTAGAGACATCGCCACCCGATTTCTTCTCGGACACGCGAGAAAATCCAAACTGCGGTACTGGATGAATACGAGCGTCAAGGTGATTTGGAAAATGTAGAATATGAAGAAGCGGGTGCTTCTTAATCAATGAAGACTCTGTACACGCCGTTGTACAGGGTCTTTTTTCGTGTATGGAGACTGTTCCCATCTGTTGAAAATCATGCGATTATAGGATATATTCATACGAGATACGAGCGCGTTACATGTTAAAGATTTAAATGTGGAGGTCGTTGAATGAGTAATCGATATGCAGTTATTCTCGCTGCGGGTCAAGGCACTCGAATGAAATCGAATTTGCCAAAGGTTTTGCACACGGTGTGTGGAAAATCAATGATTAACCATGTCATTGATCAAGTACAATTGGCAGGTTTTGACCAGACAACCGTTGTGATTGGCCACAATGGGGAAGATGTGAAACAAGCGGTCGGAAATTCAAGTGAATTTGTATGGCAAAAAGAGCAACTAGGAACAGGTCATGCGGTTAAGCAAGCGGCTCCCCTTCTTGCGGGAAAGAAAGGAACAACGCTTGTCATCAGTGCGGACACGCCGATGATTTCTGCAGCAACGATGCAAGCGCTAAGCGACCATCATGAGCATAGCGGTGCAAAGGTAACTGTGTTAACTGCTCGAGTTGATGATGCAACCGGCCTCGGTCGAATTATTCGTGACTCAGAAACTGGTGATGTACAAAGGATTGTAGAACATAAAGATGCCTCTTTGAAAGAACGGGGCATTTCAGAAATTAATACAGCTACGTATTGTTTTGACAATGAAGCGCTTTTTTCCGCACTCGAAGAAGTGAAAAATAACAACGCACAGTCAGAGTATTACTTGCCTGATGTGTTAGAAATCCTTCGTAATCGTGGTGAGCGGGTCGCAGCTTGGGAAACTTATGACGGTGCAGAAGCGATGGGTGTAAACGACCGTCTTGCGTTGTCGCAAGCAGAGAAAGTTATGCAAAAGCGCATCAATGAAGCGTGGATGAAACAAGGCGTGACGATGATTGATCCTGATCAAACGTACATTGCTGCTGATGTTCAGTTAAGCGCGGACATTCTTTTGGAACCAGGCACTGTAATACGTGGAAACACGGCAATTGGAGAAGGGTGCACGATCGGTCCACACACAGAAATTACAGACAGTCAAATCGGAATGAGTACGAACATTAAACAATCGGTAGTAACGAATAGTCAAATCGGGAACGATGTGAACATTGGACCGTTTGCCCACATTCGCCCAGAAACGGTTGTTCATGATGAAGTGAAGCTTGGAACTTTGTTGAAGTAAAGAAATCAACGGTCGGTGAACGTTCGAAGGCCAATCACTTAAGCTATATTGGGGATAGCCATATCGGGCAAGATGTGAATGTTGGCTGCGGCGCGATTACCGTCAATTATGATGGGAAGAACAAACACCTCACTACCGTCGAAGACGGTGCGTTTATCGGATGCAACGCAAATTTAGTCGCACCGGTTACAGTTGGCAAAGGCGCATTTGTTGCTGCAGGATCTACGATCACAGAAGATGTGCCAGCGAGTGCTCTCGCTGTTGCAAGAAACCGTCAAACCAATAAAGAATCGTACATGGACAAAAAATAACAATTGTGGAGGACAAATTCTCATGACGACGTATGATGATTCATCGTTAAAGATTTTTACGTTAAATTCCAATCCTGCATTGGCAGAAGAGATCGCAGAGCATATCGGAGTACGCATGGGAAAAAGTTCAGTCAAGCGCTTTAGTGATGGCGAAGTACAAATGAACATTGAAGAGAGTATACGTGGGGATGATGTGTACCTTGTTCAATCGACATCGAACCCTGCGAACGAACATATGATGGAGCTTCTCATTATGATTGATGCATGTAAACGAGCATCAGCGAAAACGATCAATGTCGTCATGCCGTATTACGGCTATGCTAGACAAGACCGCAAAGCGAGATCAAGAGAGCCGATTACGGCAAAGCTCATGGCGAACCTTCTTGAGACAGCCGGTGTAACGAGGTTGTTAACCTTTGATTTGCATGCATCTCAAATCCAAGGATTTTTTGACATCCCGGTTGACCAGCTCCTCGGCTCCCGGATCCTCTCTTCTTATTTTAAAGACAAGAATTTAGATGACCTTGTCATCGTGTCACCAGATCATGGCGGGGTTGTACGTGCACGTCGTATGGCCGACATGATGGATGCCCCAATCGCCATCATTGATAAGCGGCGCCCGCGACCAAATGAAGCAGAAGTGATGAACATTGTCGGAAACATTGACGGCAAAACGGCGATTATTATCGATGACATTATAGATACTGCAGGTACACTGCAAATTGCTGGTGATGCATTGATCAAACAAGGAGCAAAAGAAGTCTATGCTTGCGCGACACACCCGGTATTCTCAGGTCCAGCAATTTCTCGTCTAGAAGATTCAAAGATTAAAGAAGTCGTTGTAACGAATACAATCGTTCTCCCAGAAGAAAAGCAAATCCCTAAAATCAAGCAGTTATCCGTCGGATCATTAATGGCAGATGCGATTGTACGTGTTCATGAACAAACGTCAGTAAGTACATTGTTTGACTAAACAGTCATTCATTTGCAACAGTTCGTGAATCGTGCTAGCATATAAGCTTAGAGGGATACAGTTTTAGTACACATGTTTAAGGGAAAATATAAACAGTACTAGGAAAATAAATGACGAGGTGACAATAGAACAATGGTTAAATTACAAGCACATTCTAGAGAAGACTTGCGTCGTTCTGTAACGCGTAAGCTAAGAAAAGACGGCTATGTACCAGCTGTTCTTTACGGAAAGAAAACAGAAAGCACAGCGGTTTCTGTACCAAGCATTGAATTTATGAAAACGCTCCGTGAAGCGGGTCGTAACGGTATTATCGACTTGTTCGTTGACGGAGACGGCAAGAAGCACCAAGTCATGGTTCACGACGTACAAAACGACATCTTAAAAGGTGACACGACGCATATCGACTTCTTCGAAGTGGACATGAAGTCAGAGCTTGATGCTGACGTAGCCGTTAACCTTGTTGGTGACGCACCAGGCGAAGCTGAAGGCGGCGTTTTATCACACATGATGTTTACAATTTCTGTACGCGCATTGCCAACAGAGATTCCAGAGCAAATTGAAGTCGATATCTCCGGTCTTGGAATCGGTGACTCAATTGCAGTTGCAGACCTCAAGTCTGGTAAGAACTTCGAATTCAATAACGATGACGAAGAAACAGTTGTAGCTGTACTTGCGCCAACGATTGAAGAAGAGCCGGCTGAAGGCGAAGAGACTCAAGAAGAGCCAGAACTTGTTGACAACGATGAAGATGCTAGTGAAGGTTCTGACGAACAATAGAATTATATGCGGAGCACAAGGCATAGCCTCTTGGTTATGCCTTTTTCGCATCACAAAAAACGAGGAAGGAAGAGTGCAGTGAAACTAATCGCCGGTCTAGGAAATCCCGGACTGAAATATACGAAAACGAGACATAATGTTGGGTTTATGGCAGTAAACGATTTAGCAGCGGCGTGGAATATAAAACTAAAAAAGCATACAGCTTTTCGGGGTGAATATAATGAGATCAATGTGAACGGAGAGAAGGTCGCACTATTAAAACCGCTCACATTCATGAATCGGTCTGGCGAATCGATTAAAGCTGTCATGGATTTCTATAAACTTAGCCAGAAGACTTGCTCGTCGTTTATGATGACTTAGATTTACCGGGAGGCACGGTTAAATTCCGCAAATCAGGTGGACATGGGGGCCATAACGGCATCCGCTCAATTATTGACCATCTAGGTACGAAAGAATTCAATCGAGCTCGAATGGGCATCAGTCGACCTCCTGAAGGCGTCCAGGTGGTCAATTACGTGCTGTCCAAATTTAGCAAAGAGGAAAAAGCGAGCATTGAAGAGGCGAAGCAAATCGTCGTTCAGGCAAGCAAAACATGGTCGGAGAATGATTTTGATCGGGTGATGAACAGCCATAATTGATGTATATCTGTCTCCTTAATCGTTGAAACTAACGATAAAACAGAAGATAAGGAGACAGCGATGATGGTTGTATATTATCGATGCCGACAGTGTTTAAAAGAAATGGGTAAAGTGTCGTCAGAAAAAGCAACGCATTATAACTTAGGGTTTGATGCGCTAACGGAAGAAGAACAAGCGGAAATGATTTCGGCTGACCAAGACGGTCACGTACATGTAGAGTTACTCTGTGAGCATTGTCATCAAATGACGGCAAATAACCCGGATCTGCACGCGCAAACGAACTGGTACCATTAGGTCGAAAGCGTATGCGAATGTAGATTGTATGTTGAATTGTTTGAAAGTTCAAGAGGAGGACCGGCTTCATGAAAGCGATTGAAGAAAAGCTGCGCGTAAACCAACACATCCAAAGCGTCGCAGACGGTTTGGATGAAGGGATGCGCGAACAGCTATTAACAGGCCTGAGCGGTTCAGCGAAAACGTTATTGTTATCCGGTCTTTATGATCAGGGCAGCAAACCACAAATATTAATTACGTACAACTTGTTGCAAGCGCAAAAATGGCAAGAAGACTTAAGTGATCTCGTCGGTGGGGACAACGTATACTTATACCCAGTAAATGAGTTAATCTCTTCGGAAATTGCGATTGCAAGCCCAGAGATGAGAGCGCAACGCATTGAAGTCATGAATGCGTTTTTTGCTGATTTTAAAGGAATTGTCATCGTCCCTATCGCTGGACTGAGAAGACTTCTGCCACCTAAAGATTTATGGCAAAAAAGTCAGTACACACTCACTGTAGGCGAAGATATTGAGGTTGAATCCTTTTTGGCTCACTTACAGGCGATGGGCTACACCCGAGTTGATCTCGTTCAAACACCGGGTGAATTTAGTGTGCGCGGCGGAATTATAGATATCTATTCATTAACCGAAGAGTACCCGCTACGCATTGATTTATTTGATACAGAAATCGACTCGATGAGGTTTTTCAATGCCGAGGATCAACGCTCTCTTGAAGAGATTACGACGGTGCGTATTGGACCTGCGGAAGAGACGATTATGTTTGATGAAGAGTGGGACCGAGGGGCTCATAAGTTGCACAGCGAGATGCAGCAAACGATGAAAAAGGTGAAGGATGAAGAAACGCGCGACAAATTAGAGCAAAACCTAACGTACGAAATTGACCAGCTTAAGGAGCGAATTCGTTTCCAAGGGTTGTATAAGTATGTGTCATATTTCTATGAAACGAGCAGTACGCTCATTGACTATTTGCCTGAAGATGCAACGATTTTCGTTGACGAGATTAGCCGTGTGCAAGAGACGGCTGAACGTTTAGATGGAGAGGAATCTGGCTGGAAGCTCACGATGTTAGAGCAAGGGGAAGCTCCTCACAACTTGCACCTGTCTACTGACTTCCAAGGGCTGCTTCAAGCGATGCATCAACAAGTCGTGTACTTCTCAATATTTATGCGCAATATCCCAGGTGTGCAACCTCAAAACGTCGTGAATATAAACTGTAAAGCCATGCAGCAGTTTCACGGACAAATGCCGGTGTTGCAAAGTGAGATGGACCGTTGGATGAAAGCGGAGTTTACCGTCGTATTTATTGCATCCGATGAGGACCGGGCAAAACGTTTGCAAAGTGTGCTGAGTGATTATGACATTCACGCCTCCGCGGTTTCTAGGGATACGTCACTCCAGCCTGCTCAGGCGTATATTATTGAAGGGGACTTACACAACGGCTTTGAATTGCCTTTCGATAAGTTTGCGCTCATTACCGAACGTGAAACATTCACGAAAAAAGTGACCAAATCGCCACGTAGACAGAAACTTTCAAACGCTGAGAGAATCAAAAGTTATTCAGAACTAAACATCGGCGACCTCGTTGTACATGTAAGCCACGGGATCGGGAAGTACTTAGGGATTGAAACTCTCGCTGTAAACAATATGAACCAAGACTACGTGCACATTTCCTATGCAGGTAACGATAAACTTTATGTACCTGTTGAGCAAATTGATCAAGTTCAAAAATATGTAGGTTCCGAAGACAAAAATCCGAAAATATATAAACTTGGTGGTCAAGATTGGAAGAAAGTAAAACGTAAAGTTCAATCGTCGGTTGAAGACATTGCCGATGACCTAATCAAACTATATGCGGAACGAGAAAGCTCTAAAGGGTATGCGTTCCAAGAGGATAGTGCGGAGCAGCGTGAGTTTGAAAATGCGTTCCCGTACGAAGAGACAGAAGACCAATTGAAAGCCATCGGTGAGATTAAAGAAGATATGGAACTCGAACGACCGATGGACCGATTGCTATGTGGAGATGTAGGTTACGGCAAAACTGAAGTGGCAATACGTGCAGCGTTTAAAGCAATTATGAGTGGCAAGCAAGTGGCATTATTGGTTCCGACGACAATCCTTGCCCAGCAGCATTTTGACACGTTTACGGAGCGCTTTGCTGACCATCCCATTAATATTGGCTTGTTGAACCGCTTTCGAACGAGAAAACAACAAAATGAAGCGATCCGCTCGCTAAATGCAGGCGGTCTAGATTTGGTCATAGGAACACACCGCATTCTGTCAAAAGACGTTCAGTTTAAAGATTTGGGTCTTCTCATCGTCGATGAGGAACAGCGGTTTGGGGTGACTCATAAAGAGAAGATTAAACAGATGAGGGCAAACATTGATGTGCTTACGTTAACGGCGACACCTATTCCGCGTACGCTGCACATGTCAATGCTCGGGGTGCGAGACTTGTCGCTCATTGAGACGCCACCTGAAAATCGTTTCCCGGTACAGACGTATGTGTTGGAATACAATGCATCGCTTGTAAAAGAGGCGATCGAGAGAGAAATTAGTCGGGGAGGACAAGTGTACTTCCTCTACAATCGTGTCGACAATATTGAACGAATGGCTGAAGAGATTTCGATGCTCGTGCCGGATGCGGACGTGTCTTATGCGCATGGGCAAATGAATGAACGAGAACTCGAGTCGGTCATGATTGATTTCTTGGAAGGGCATAAAGACGTGCTCATTACGACGACGATTATTGAGACGGGTGTCGACATTCCAAATGTAAATACGTTAATTATTGCTAATGCTGACCAAATGGGATTGTCACAACTGTATCAAATTCGAGGACGAGTCGGACGGTCCAATCGAGTGGCGTATGCATACTTTACGTACAAGCGCGATAAAGTGCTCACTGAAGTTGCGGAGAAGCGTTTACAAGCGATCAAAGAATTTACAGAACTTGGTTCAGGTTTTAAGATTGCGATGCGAGATTTGTCCATTCGTGGGGCTGGGAATCTGCTAGGTGCAGAACAGCACGGCTATATTGACTCGGTCGGGTTCGATATGTATTCCCAGATGTTAAAAGAGGCTATTGATGAACGCAAGTACAAAGGCACGAAAGAAGAAGGAAAGCCAAAAGCAGATGATATGCAGCTAGATATTAAAGTAGAAGCATACCTTCCAGAAACATATATTAAAGATGCAAAACAAAAAATTGAAATGTATAAACGTTTCCGGAGTGTGTATACATTCGATGAATTAACAGACCTTCAAGATGAAATGATTGACCGCTTCGGGGAGTATCCAGATGAGGTTCGCTCTTTATTTTCTGTTGCAACGGTGAAGTTGTATTGCTTGCAAGAAGGTGTTGTTTCTGTGACAGAGACGAATGGGAAGTGTACGATCCTTTTCTCTGAAGAAGCCTCAAATGAGATAGACGGTGCTGAACTGTTCCGAGTTGTCAATGAGATGGTAGAGACGTTGGGGTAGGAACCGAAGGGAAAAGCATAAAGATCAACATTCAGAAACGGAAGATGAGTTCGCTCGTCTACATTACATTACTTGAGAAGCTCATGGCGCGAATTCCAGATATTAAAAAGCGGAACACGCCACAAAACGTTTCGTAACGAGAGTCGGCGGAATTTATTTCCGTCGATTTTTCCTATTATGGCAGGCTTTCTAAAGAAAAAGGGAAATTTATTTCTTTATGGGTGAATAGTTCTTTTTTGGTTACGAATACTAAAAACAGTCATGAGAGCCAAATCATCGCTGTAGTAGAGAAACCATATTGAAAGAGAGGCATTTCCATGAAAGCTACTGGTATTGTTCGTCGCATTGACGACCTTGGTAGGGTTGTAATCCCAAAAGAAATTCGGCGCACGTTGCGCATTCGTGAAGGTGATCCTTTAGAAATATTTGTTGATCGAGACGGTGAAGTCATTCTAAAGAAATACTCACCCATCTCAGAGCTAGGTGATTTTGCAAAGGAGTATGCAGAAGCGTTGTATGATAGCTTGGGGCATCCTATTCTCGTTGCTGATCGAGACTCTTATATTGCTGTATCTGGCGGATCAAAAAAAGATTATGCGAACAAGAGCATTGGGGATATTGTGGAAGAATCGATTAACAATCGCTCGACGAATGCAGCATTTGAGCCTGGGGACTATAATTTAGTGAGTGATCATCGCGATAATATGCAAGGGTATGTTGTTGCGCCAATCATTGCAAGTGGGGATCCTATCGGTGCTGTCGTTATGATTGCAAAAGAAAAGCCGCCCGAGGAAAGTGTTGCACGCATGTTAATTGAAACAGCTGCAGGCTTTCTCGCGCGACAAATGGAACAATGATACCGAACTTATTAATTTTTCAGCTGGTATCCCTTTACAGATTCCGGCTGTTCCTTTATCATTGTAAGTAACATATCGATTCACCCCAAATATCATAACCCAAGGAAGCAGGCCATTGTCATCGTGGTCTGCTTTTATCGTTCTTAGTAGAATGTTTACCCACTGTGAGAATTCTTAAACATACGATCATGAATTAAGCTCTCTAGCGCCTGGTTTTGATCATCCAGTTCTTCGAACTGAGACTCGATGGTTTCTACATGGCCTCTTTGTTCTTCCACGCTGGCAACAACTTCCTCCATTGCAGTGAGAGACTCGTCGCTAGAAGCAGCAACTTCTGATAATTCGTCGGTAATCGTAAGAGAAGATGTTGTTAAGTGCTTCACAATTGAGTTTAGTTCACTTGCATAGTCTGAGAAGGTGTGGGCATGATTGAGGAGCACCGATATGCTCTCCTCGTTTTCCTCCGTTATTGCAAGACTTACTTGCATCGCTTTTGTACTTTCCCGCACTTCTTCTTGAACCCTCTTTGTTTGCTCCTCAATTTCCGTTAACATGTTGCGAATCTCTTCGGTCGATTGTTTTGAATGATTGGCGAGCTTTTTGATTTCGTCTGCAACGACCCCAAAGCTTTTGCCGTGTTGTTTGGCACGAGCGGCTTCTATAGCAGCATTAAGAGATAAAAGGTCGGTTTGTTCAGCGATTTGATCGACGGTTTCTAAAATGCCGCCAATGTTTCCAGACATATTGGTGAGTCGTTCCATCGATACGGTTGTTGTATCCATTCGCCCTTGTAACTGTTGAATTTCTGTTTTTAATTTCCCGATCCGCACTCGCTGTGCTTTCGTTTCCTCCAAACTCGCTTGAGACGCTGTATTTGAACGTGCAGCTGCACCACCTAGATGTTGCACTTGTTCGTCTTGTTTTGTCATCATGTCATTCATCGTGTTTACGCTAAGTGATTGTTGCTCTATACCAGCAGACACCTCATTGAAAGCGGTCTCAATTTCTGAAGTGATTTCTCGCGTAGATTGAACATTTGATCTCACCCGCTGGCCAAACGTAGAAATCGCCGCTTGTGTGCGTTGAATTGATTGGAGAAGCTTTTGCATCTGGGCGTTGCTTTCTTTGGCGTGAGCGGCTTCTTTAGCCGTTTCCTGTTGCATCGTTGAAGCAATGTGAGCTTGGAACATTAAGATAATGGTTGTTAAAATGATGTATAAGTTTAACGAGAATAAAATGTCGAACCCAAGCCCTTGAAACATGGAGTCATTAAATGAAATAAAAAAGAAGTTGGTTAAACCAAGATTCAATACTCCAGATATTCCGATTAATGAATAACGATTGTATAATGAGACGACCGCCAAACTAATAAAGATGATGAGCAAATTCGACAGCTTCGGTGACGTTGCTGTTAAAATAAGGCTGAAGATGGAAATGAACACGACGACAAGATATGGAACTGTTCTAGGTATCCACTTTTTGTACGCACTGACGGTAATAATGAGTACGAGTATTGCTCCAGAGGCAGCATAAGCGACAATGCCTTGGACGGGGACACCGCTAATAAAATTGTTTGCGAGACCTAATAGATATAGAATAATAAGCAGATTAGAAAGCATTCGATTGCGTGAAATGAGTGTCTCTCGATTCATACATATACCCCCGAGGTTAATCGTGTACTAGTACTTATATCGGCGAATTCCCAAATAATTCAAGCGCATAAGGAGGTAAGCCCCATGAGCCTATAAAAAAGTCATTGCCTTACTACATCCAGCTGTATCATGAGATGAAACGGATGATCTATCAACAAGAGCTACCGCCAGGAGAGCGAGTGAATGAGAGTAAACTTTCGAAAGACCTTGGTGTGAGTCGTTCGCCCATTCGCGAGGCGATGCGCTTATTGGAAAAAGACGGCCTCGTTATTGATGATGAATCTGCGGGGTTTATCGTCTATACGTTTAAAAGCGCAGATGTGAAACATATTTATCAAATTCGGTCAGCGTTGGAATCCCTCGCTGTGCAGTTGCTCATTGAACAGGCGACAACAGCTGAGCGGTTGGAAATTGGCAACTTGCTGGATGACATTGATGATCGGATTCATAAAAACGACACGGACCCGAAGATTATTGATATGAATCAGCAGTTTCATGAAATGATTGCCGCAGGAAGCCAAAATCCATACTTGGTCAAACAACTGCATTCTATTAAAGTGTTGACGTATTATTTTCGGGTTTTGAATTTCGAAGGGGCTGGCAGAGCTCGTCGAATTCAACAGGAACATCGCGCAATTTATGAGAAAATCGAGGGGTCCGACGCGGCAGGTGCTGCTTATGAGATGCAAAAGCACCTCGCCCAAGATCTACAACATTTACGACGTGTGATTAATAAAGACGACAGCGGGGTGTAAGCATCCCACTGTCGTCTTTTTTATGAAGCATCAAATTATTTCCCGGGAAAAGGTGTGTCGCCACCAGAGCGCGACCGCGAACAATATGAACGCCCCGGCGAGGTATAGAAGGCGAATGTCTACAAGTTCGGCAATAATGCCGACAAGTAGTGACCCGACGCCGAACGCCAGCATGGAAAGAGCATGTTCCGCTGCGTAAACGTTGGCGAGTAGCCTTCCTCAACCTTCGCTTGGTAAATCGTCTGGGTGCCGACATTCTCCAGCTGTAAAAACCACCCAAGCCCAATCATGAGGATGAGGGCAACAACGGGAACGGTATTTACACTAAACAACAACGTGAGTATCGCAGAGCCTAAAAATCCTACAAATACGACACGAGCCAAGTAGAGCTGAACAAACTGATCGTATCGTTGCAACAAGATGCCTGCGACCATTAGTCCGATAAATAAGCTTGCATTTAGCAGCCCCCACCAAGCTTCAGACACCGCTAAAACCTCTTCGGTAAACACGTAGAGTATCGCGGCAATCCAAATGACACTAATGATCGACGAGAAAAAGGATATGCCGGTCGTGTGGCGAAGCCACCGGGTTTGTAAAATCGTTACCCACCCTTTCTTCAATGTGGAGGAAAACGACTCCGTCGATCCTTCCTCGTTCGCGAAAACGTCGGGCAGACGTCTCATTAGAATAAAGAAACAAACCGCAGCGATCGTATAGACGGTGAGCACGATCCAAAGAACGAATTGTGAATGAGTCACCGCCAGTAGGACGCCACCAAGTGCCCAGCACCCCATTTCCGTCGTTTCATTTACAACGGCAGCTTTACTGTTTGCTGCAACACGCTTGGAAGGATCAATGATCCGAGGAATGAGCGTGTAGCTACACGGATCTGCCCACGCATCAAAGCTTGCGAGCAAGCCGATAACAATAAACCAAACGGGTACTGGAGCGAAAGGCACCGCCCATAGCAATGCCAACATGAGAACGACTTTCGTTCCTTGCGCAATAAATAGTAGACGAGTTAACGTGACACGTTGAAAGAGCAAAGGGACGATGAGGCTTGATAGAAACCGTACCCCAGTAATCGTGACAGGTATAAGACTCATGATGAACGGTGACGCGGTTTCAGCATAGATGACATGCATCAAGCTAACGATGTAAAGGACCATCCCGCTTGATTGAACCTCTGCCACTAACAAGTAGGGCGAACGTGCGGTTACGCATGGAACGTAAGCCTCCTTTTCGTCTTCATTGTTTAGCCAATGAGTAAAAGGAAGGCTTGTTTACATCGGAACACCCCTCTCTATAAAGGCGTAGCTCAGTTTATTCATCGCATCGAATCACATTGGATTCACCTCGTCATATGTATTGAATACAGTTTAGCACGAAATACGAAGACAATTTAAGAAGAAAAAAAAAGTAGAGGTTGTAACTGCATTAACCCTTCTTTCCATACACTCATCGAAAGGTATTCGACCATTTTTCGTTCGCGAAGACCAACATGACGACAGCGCAGACCGTTCATTTCTCCATCGGCACCTCTGGTGCCGATGGTGGCCAGCTCTAGAGGTTTATGTAGATAAGCAAGGTTGAAGCTTGGTGTAGAAGCAAAGGTTCATATAATGCCCTTTATTTGGTGAATTGCGGTGTTTTAAAGCGGTCTAGATCGCCAACCTCCTAGGAATTCCCCAAATGAGTGTCGCCACGAATTGTGTAGAAAATCGTGAAAAAACGGTCTATATAGAATGAACTTAAGATTTTCCTGAGTTGCTCTGTTGGGAGTTGCTTTCCACTGCAGGCGGATGCTTGCACTCCAAAGTATAAGGGCAACATCGGCAGCCAAAATACGTCCGCCGTGTTTTCTTTACAGTCCAGAGCATAAGGCGATATCGGTTCACGTTTTTGCCTCCTGGCTACGGTGTGTGGAAAGAAGTCCAAATGCCCCATATATTCATATTTGTGACACTTGAGAAAGAAAATCATGATTTAAACGTGAATGTGCACATAAATGGTGTCAGCTGTCACAAATATTGCGATTTGTGACAGTTGCGTGCCGAAAGTGCCCGATTTGAGGGCTGGATTGTCACATACGTGACCGACCATTACATGCTTGTGCCAGGTGGTGAGCCTCGGTCACGACTTTTTACCCTTCGGAAAACGTTTTTCGTGTTGCCCCCAACCTTTGCAGTGACGAACAACGATCGGCAACGATGTTGTCGAAGTGCAACGAGATGAATTTCAACACGCAATACGCAAGCACTCACCCGCAAGGGTCCATCTCGGTCATCCGATTCAATGAATTTCTTTAGTTCAACTTATATAGATCATCAATCTCCTGAAATCCCTCAAATTTTACACAACTGGAGGCTTATGTGAGCAAACACCGCCTCAACCGCGGTAGAGTGCAACTGCAACCGTAAAACGACTGCACATATGTGGATGTCGGGGTTTCCCACTAGCATTGCTCGCTTATTATCTCTTCGGTCATGCGTACGGCAAATCTTCGTTTGTTCATCTTTACAACGTAAAAAAGACCGAACTCCATGTGGAGTTCGGTCGATTTCTTAACCTATCTCATTCGCCTCAATAGAAATTAAATCTCGGTTTAGTATCCGCCAGCATCTCCAGAAATAGAAACGTTACTGAAGTCATAGATGCCGTTATTTTGTAATACAAACCCATCAACAGAGTCAGAAATTCCAGTAATATAATCGTTATGAACAGTGAAGATTTGTGGCGCGTCGTTAATGATAATTTGTTCAGCTTGTGCGTACAAGTCTTCACGAACTTCATCATCGGTTTCGCGACGTGCTTCGTCAAGAAGCTCGTCAACTTCTTCATTCACATAGAAAGAGTTATTCCCTTCAGAACCTAGGTTATCTGAGTGGAAGTTCGGGTGCATGGCATAGTCTGCATCTGCCGTTACTGTAGACCAACCAGAGATGAAGATCTCGGTATTACCAGAGTTCATCGCCTCTAAATACGTACCCCATTCCATCATTTCAATGCTAATATCGACACCGATTTGACCAAAGTAATCTTGAGCAACTTCGGCTAATTGAATACGTGAGTGGTTTTCATCGTTCGTGTATAGTGTTGCGGAGAATCCATCTTCATAACCTGCTTCGGCAAGAAGGTCTGCTGCAGCATCAAGATCATGTTCAATCGCTTCAGTATCTTCACTATAACCAAATGTAATCGGGCTTAAAGGTCCTTTGGCTACTTGACCGTAACCGGAGTATAATCCTTCTACAATCGCTTCACGATCAATGGCCATCGCAAGTGCACGACGTACGTCAGGATCGTCGAATGGTTCTACTTCAGTGTTAAAAGCAATCGATTGAAATCCGAGTTGTTCTTGAGACAAGAGAGATGCACCATTGATGTTATCAACACTTGCAGCATTTGCAGGTTCAATCTGGTCAATGAAATGCACTTCGCCTTGATCGAGCATTCCCATTCTCGTGCTCTGTTCAGGAACAACATTGAAAGAAACAGTGCTCACTTGTGGCTCATCGCCCCAGTAATCATCATTTTTCCCTAAGTCAATCGCGTTTCCTTGCTCCCAATGCTCAAGTTGGAATGGCCCAGTACCATAAGCTTCAGTACCGAGTAATAGGTCACCATTGTTATGGTCTTCAATCGCTTGCGGGCTAATAATCGCAGCGGCACTATGTGTAAGGTGGTCATCAAGGGATGCAAATGGTTCACTTAATTCAAAATGAACAGTATAGTCATCAACCGCAATCACATCTTCAACGAGTTCAAACATGTTAGCGCGTGGTTTTAGCTCATCTGGATCAAACAATCGATCAAAAGAAGTGACTACCGCTTCTGCATCTAACGGTTCACCGTCATGGAATGTAACTCCTTCACGAATATTAAATTCCCAAGTAAGGTCATCAATAATTTCGAATGATTCTGCAAGTGCAGGAACAACTTCCATGTTCTCGTCATGTTCAACGAGTGTCTCATAAATATTCGTTGTGACTTGAGAAGAAGGTACGTCTGTAGCAAAGTGAGGGTCCAGTGTGTCAATATCAGAAGATACTGCCATTACAAAATTATCTCCACTTGCAACTTCACCTTGGTCGTCACTACCTGCAGCGCTTTCGTCAACGTCGCCAGGGTCTGATGTACATCCAGCAAGTAGAACCGCCGTACCAGCAATTCCGGCAAATAAGTGTTTCTTACTTGTCATTACTCATTCCTCCAATTATAGTATGGTGCATCTGAGATGATTGAGGCATTACCTATGATATAATAACACAGACAAGCAATAGAAACGAGGAGATGTCATTGGCGAAATTTCCAACAATTTGTGTATTTGGACTCGGGGCGGGAACGCTCGATCAAATGACACTTTCCACCTACCGACAACTACAAGAGACAGACCTTCTATACTTGCGTACGAAAGCACATCCTGTCGTACGTGAACTTCAGGACCTTCACATCCAAATGGAATCCTTTGATCATATATACGAATCACATGAAACATTTGGCCCAGTGTATGAAGCAATTGCCGAGCAATTAATAGAGAAAGCGAAAGATACGCCTGAGAAGACGGTGTTTTATGCTGTGCCAGGTCACCCACTTGTTGCCGAAGAGACGGTCCAACGTCTGATTGACGCTGAAAGAAAAGGTGAGATCATCTTGACGATTGTAGGAGGACAAAGTTTTTTAGATCCAGTATTTAACGCCCTTCGCATCGATCCGAGTGAGGGGATGCAACTGCTTGATGGTACGCAATTTCGCGGGCGAGATTGGCAGGTGACAAACCACCTCATTGTTACACAAGTGTATGATTCAATCAGTGCTTCCAACGTAAAGCTCGAACTGATGGAGCAAGTTCCAGATGATTATATTGTCAAAGTCGTCGTGAGTGCAGGAAATGATGATGAATCAGTCAAAGAAATTCCTTTATATACATTAGATCATGACTTTGAGATGACGAATCTTGCAGTTGTTTATGTTCCTCCTATAAGCGACCTAGAGGAGCGTTACCACACATTCCAAACGTTAAGAGACGTCATTGCGACGTTGCGTGGACCTGGCGGTTGTCCGTGGGATCAAAAACAGACACACACATCATTGAAAAAGTATTTGCTTGAAGAGACGTACGAAGTGTTGGAAGCGATTGATGAAGAAGACGATGACCACTTAGTCGAAGAGCTAGGCGACGTTTTGCTGCAAGTGATGTTACACAGTCAAATCGGAGAAGACGAAGGCTATTTCTCTGTTGATGATGTCATCCGTACCCTCACCGAGAAGATGATTCGCAGACATCCACACGTGTTTCATGTGGATTCACACAGTGAGAACATCACTTCAGAACAAGTCGTTTCGAACTGGGAGCAGATTAAACAGCGTGAAAAAGAAACAGATCAAAAGCTGTTAGATGGGATTCCAACGTCCATGCCTGCCATCATGATGTCGTATGAACTGCAGAAAAAAAGCGGCCAAAGCAGGCTTTACTTGGCGTGAGGCAGAGCCGATGTGGGAAAAGCTCCAAGAAGAGATACAGGAATGGCAAGAAGCACTAGCCCAAGGGTCTGACACCGAGTCAAAGAAAGAATTAGGTGATGTGTTGTTTATCATCGTCAACCTTGCAAGATTTTACAAACTCCAGCCTGAAGAAGCTTTGCTTATGACAAACCATAAATTTAAATCTCGCTTTTCGTATATCGAAGATCGCTTAAAAGAAGAAAATAAAACGCCAAACGATAGCAATTTAGAAGAAATGGATGCCTTGTGGAATGAGGCAAAAACCAGGGAGGATCAAACATGAGAATCGATAAATTTCTTAAGGTATCAAGAATCATTAAGCGAAGAACAGTAGCAAAAGAAGTCGCCGGTGCAGGAAGAATTCAAGTGAACGGCAATGCAGCAAAAGCAGGAACAGAAGTCATTCCTGGCGACGAAATTGCGATTCGCTTTGGTAAGAAGACGCTAACGGTGCGGGTCGAATCCACCGCATCTGCAGCACACAAAGACCAAGCCGCTCATATGTACACAACGTTAAATGAACAGTATCACGATGACAACAATAACTAATGATTCACCCCCTTGCAAAGTAATCCCACTTTGCAGGGGGGTAATAAACAACACTGGTCTAAGCAGATCCCTCATAAAGTTATGAAATTCACTCACGTATCAGCTAAGCGTTCCTCCGATCATTCTGGGGGCTTTAGAAAAATAATACGTTTATTTCACAGATATCCCGTCATAGAACTCTCTATGACGGGATATCGTCTTTCTATTTGAGAGATCACTGAAAAATGGCGTCCCGTTCTTAATTAATGAAATAAACAATACTTCAGTTACTCGTTAACACAATCGTTGTAGGATTTGAATTAGGTAGTCGTCTGCTATGGAAGATTTCCTCAAGTTTTCTAGCGTAATAGGCTGAAATCTTACCATTGGCCATTCTATGGTACAATTTCTCGTTTCGATGGGAGAATATTCAACAATATGCCTTGTAAAACAAGAAAGATCATACCATAAAACCACCTATGGCAAGATTTTCGTCCCGCGCCCCCGATCCAATGCTCAGTCAGCGTATGTGGGGATCCCCTACGATATTCATGTATAACAAGGGAAACACAAGTATATGTTTATGAACGTGCTGAATTGAGTGAATTTCATTAAACAGAGAGCGAACATGAATTATTAATCTCACCAACATCTATGTTGACAAAGTGTATAGCACTTAGAGGTGCGTGCACTCAATCGACTCGCTCGGGCCACCACAAATTCTCCATTCCTACATAGCTTGTTCTTTTCCGTACTGTTCGTGCATACATTTTGGTAACGAGAGCTGAATATTGAATGCTAGGAGGTTCTTTATGGCTGAATATACGACAAATCAACGTTATCAACCGATGGAATCAGCACATCATGAAGTGGTTATGAAAGGCAGAAAGTCGCTCGAAATAAGCGGAGTAAAAGAAGTGCAGAGTTTTGACAGCGAAGAGTTTTTGCTGGAGACAGTTATGGGTTTCTTGTCAGTTCGAGGGCAAGAGCTTCATATGAAGAACTTGAGCGTAGAAGAAGGGTTAGTGTCTATCGTCGGGAAGGTCGATGATCTCATTTATGTGGATGCGGGCGGTGCAGGCAAACCAAAAGGGATGCTCGGGAAGTTATTTAAGTGACACTGGCCATTCAATTCCAAACATTTTTGGCTATGTTGGCGGCAGGCTCTTTCATTGCAATTCAATTGGATGTGTATCATCGACTCCTCCCACAACGAGCAAGGTCCAAATGGCCACAGGCCATTTTGGACCTAGGTTTTGGATCGTACAGGCTGTGCTCGTCTTTTACGTATTGTTCAATATGAATGATGGTGAACTACGGATCTATATTTTCATAGCGATCCTCTTTGGGTTCTGGGTTTATTGGTTAACGTTTCGTCCTGTTTTTCTACAACTGCTAGAGGGAATTATTACTGTTGTTGATGGTATTTATCGATTTATAAGGAAAGTCTTTTATTTGTTCTTATGGCTTCCTGTGGTATGGTTGTATCAAGGAATTGTACATCTATTGAATTTTATCTTGACAGTACTCCACTGGATTGTGGTTCAATTAAGTAAAATCTTGTTCTTTTTTCTCCGACCGATCTATGAACTTGTTCAAGGACCGAAGATCGTGAACAAGGTGAAGACATCTAGTAAACGAATCTACCGATGGTTCTCTCCAAAAGGTGATGATGAAGACGAGCGATAGCCGTCTTCTCTTCGTCTTGGGGGCTCGAAAAGGAGGTGCAATATGTCTAAAGATCGAAAAAAGGTGACCGCGATTCATCGGGACAAGCATTATGAGCAAGAACAAGAACGGCTAGCTGCTCGGGAAGAGAGAAGGCGTATTGGGCTTAGGCGCAGGTTGACGATGATTGGCATCGTTGGAGCCGTCGTTCTTATTTTTGCGAGTATCGGTCTCGTTTCTCAACAATCGATGATTGATGCGAATGAAAAAGAACAACAGCTATTGGATGAACAATATGCTGAGCTTCAACTTGAACAACAACGTTTGGAGCAAGAGATCGAGAATTACAATGATATTGACTATATTGCAGAAGTTGCACGACGAGATCTTTATTTAACCAAGCCTGGGGAAACGATTTTCAAAGTTCCGGAGTACGAAGAAGATGAAGAAGATGAAGACGAAGAAGAGGATTCTTAATCACACAACTGATTTTGCATCATAGGATAGATATCGGGTAAGCTTGGAATACATACGTGTTACGTATGATTTACAATTAATATGAGGAGGAACGTTTCGTCAATGTCGATTGAAACTGGCAATAAGTATCAAGGGAAAGTTACCGGTGTTACAAAATTCGGAGCATTTGTTGATTTGCCTGGAGGAAAGACAGGTCTCGTTCATATCAGTGAGGTTGCCGACCAGTACGTGAAGGACATTAATGAGTTCGTAAAAGTTGGCGACGAAGTTACTGTAAAGGTACTAAAAGTTGAAAATGACGGAAAGATTGGACTGTCCATCCGAAAAGCAACGGATCGCCCGAAACAAGAGGAAAAGCCCCGCAGAAATCAACCGTTTAAGAAGCGAGAGCAGACGTTATCTTTTGAAGATAAAATGAACCGCTTCTTAAAAGACAGTGAAGAGAATCTTGCGACCATTCGCAAGAAGAGTGACAATCGAAAAGGCGGTGGCCGCAGGTAACGTGTCTGTTTCATTACTGAGGACGGAACTTGTTCATCTACGTATATACAGAAGTTCTTTCGAAAGGACTTCTTTTTTTGTTGAAATAGCATTGACTTCTTAGTCCCTACTCGTTATAATTTAGCTTGTCTTGTTTTTGATGGCGGTGTAGCTCAGCTGGCTAGAGCGTACGGTTCATACCCGTGAGGTCGGGGGTTCGATTCCCTCCGCCGCTACCATTTATATTCAACAGTACCCATACACATGTATGGTTTTTTTATGTCTTTTTTTCCTTCGTTCGAGCCCCATGCGACTGCAATTTGTCGAAACAACCCCCTCTGAATGTGTTGAATTTGCGCTATAATCATGAAGCTAATGGGCACACATTGCCGTCCGTCTCCCGTTTTTAGAATCATATAAAAATTCGTCGAACGATTATTGTCCAACTTTCTCTATTTTGACAAACACCGCGAGCCAATGCGGGTATACTCAACCCACGAATAAAAAAACGGTGGTGGGCGTCTATGTTGCAAAAAGGAACGACAGAGGGGAATTTTGGACGAGCTGTTCCTTACTCAGAGTGGCTCGGTAAGTTAAAACAATTATGGTTACGCTCGGTACAAAAGCTTGAGAAAGGAGCGAATCTTGTTTTTCTCAAGTGGGGGCTTTTGTTATTCATCGTCGGTGTGATGCTTGGCCGGGCGGCAATACTCTCCGATTTATATCCATTCGCATTGCCGTTCTTTGCAGCTGTGTTCGTACTTCGAAAAAACAAAGCATTACTTGCTGCGACGGCGGTGCTAATCGGAACGATTTGGGGGTTAACGTTCAACGTCCCTTATGTACTGGCCGGGTTGTTCTTGTTTCTTGTTTTTTATCAGCTAGTTAGTAAGTATAAAAGCAATACGCGTTGGGCGCTTCCGGCGACCGTGTTTGCCGCCTCGTTTATTAGCAGGCTTGCGATTACGTACTTTACGATGGGTACAGTAAGTCAGTATCACCTATTTATGGGTGCGATTGAAGCTGGATTAGCACTCATGCTCACAATGATTTTTTTGCAAAGCTTACCTCTATTGTCACCAAGAAGAAAACAACGGGCATTAAAGAATGAAGAGATTGTTTGTTTCGTCATTCTTATTGCGTCGGTAATGACAGGAGCAATTGGCTGGGTCATTTACGGGTTAGGTGCTGAACATGTGTTAGCCAGATACTTAGTGTTGTTATTTGCTCTTGCTGGGGGAGCGGCGATCGGCTCTACTGTCGGGGTGGTGACCGGGCTAATCCTTAGTCTAGCGACAGTCGTGAATTTATATCAAATGAGCTTATTAGCGTTTGCTGGTCTATTAGGTGGTCTATTAAAAGATGGGAACAAGCTCGGCGTTAGCTTCGGGTTGTTTGTTGGAACGGCACTCATTGCTCTGTATGGGCAAGGGCTTGGCAATGCAGGCATTACTGTCATGGAATCAGTTGCGGCAATTGCGTTGTTCTTACTCACGCCTAAAAGTGCGATTCAGTACTTAGCTAAATACGTTCCCGGTACGGTTGAACACTCCCACGAACAACAACGGTACATGAGGAAAATTCGAGATGTAACGGCGGCTAGAGTAGAACGGTTTTCAGATCTTTTTTCAACGTTATCATCGAGTTTTACAAACGATCGAGAATCCTCGCACCTTCAGGATAAGAACGTTGACGGTGATCGATTCCTTGCCGACATTACGTCTTCCACTTGTCAGAAGTGCTTTCGAAAGGAAACGTGTTGGGTGGAACGTTTTGATACAACCTATGATCTGATGGGCCAAGTTATGACAGATATTGAAGAAGATGAACGGGTAAGCACTTGGTCTTATGAAAAATTAAAACGGCATTGCATCTATCCTGATCGTATTGCGAAAACGATGAAAGAACAGTGGGGGCCTCATGAACTTCGAAAAGTATACGCCCGGCAATTAGAAGAGAGCCGGCGTCTCGTTGCCGACCAATTGCAAGGAGTATCGCAAGTGATGGGAGACTTTGCAAAAGAGATTCAAAAAGAAAAAGAAGCGCATGAGCAACAAGAGGAACAAATTCATACTGCGTTACACGACGCCGGCATCGATATTGGACAAGTTGAAGTGTACAACCTCACCCCGCGTGATGTTCGTATTGAAATTGAGCTCGGGGAGCATCTAGGCATTGAGGAAGCAGAGAAGCTCATCGCACCGATGTTATCGGGGATATTAAGTGATCACATTATTGTCGATGAAGAAGAACGGGAAAGGGGCGTAGATGCCTTTAGTAAAGTGAGCTTTGTATCGGCGAAAACGTATACAATTGACCGAGGTTCCGCGACGGTTGCGCAAGGGGGGGCGTGGCTTTCTGGGGACAATCATGCTGCGATGCAGCTTGGGTACGGGAAGTTTGCTGTTGCGATTAGTGATGGTATGGGTAATGGAAAGAAAGCGTACGAGGAAAGCAAAGCGACACTTAATCTTTTAGAAAATTTGTTGCAATCAGGCATTGATGAGAAAGTAGCCATCCAATCGATGAATTCCGTCTTATCGTTACGCGCGGACGAAGAGATGTTTTCGACACTCGATTTAACGATGATTGATCTACAAACGGCAGACACGTCATTTATTAAGATTGGTTCAATGCCGAGTTTCATTAAACGAGCCGGGCATGTGTTCAGTGTGGAATCTGCAAATCTACCAATGGGAATCATCTCAGAAGCGAACTTTGATGTGGTGACTGAGACGCTACAAGATGAAGATCTATTAATTATGATGAGCGATGGGATGTTTGACGGACCGAAGTTTATTGAGAACAAAGAGCGATGGATGAAGCGCATTATTGCTGAGATGGAGACCGATGACCCGCAAGAGTTGTCCGATTTACTTTTAGAAGAGGTCATTCGTGTGAGTGAGGGCACAATTGGAGATGACATGACGGTTGTCGTCACAAAAATTAAAAGAAATACGCCTAGGTGGGCAACCATCCCGATGAATAAATGGAAGCCGCCTGTGTATAAGCAAGCCCAGTAACGTATAGGCACCTCCTTTATCGTCAAAGATGGAGAAAAGACGATGACTCAGATTAGGGAGGAAAAGAGGATGAGTGCAGGCACGTTACGTCAAATTCTGTTATTAACCGATGGGTGTTCAAATGAAGGTGGAGACCGGCTGCTGTTGCGGCACTAGCAAGGGAAGAAAATATTACGGTTAATGTGATTGGGTATTAGAAGAAGGAACGTTGAACGAAAAAGCAAGTCAAGAAATTGAATCAATTGCAGAGTCTGGAGGCGGAATTAGCCAAATTGTCTATATGAAACAGCTTGCAAAAACAGTGCAAATGGTGACGAGACAAGCGATGACCCAGACACTTCAAGGTGTTGTGAATAAAGAATTATCACAAATTTTAGGGAAAGACCAAGAGTGGGATGAACTCCCTCCAGAAAAACGGGGTGAAGTGATGGAGGTGGTTGACGAGCTCGGCGAGAGTGCCAATCTTGAAGTGGTCATTCTTGTGGATGCCAGTGCGAGCATGCGAAACAAACTACAAACCGTGCAAGAGGCACTCGTCGACCTTTCCATATCGATGGATTCAAGAAGTGGAAGCAACCAGTATACGTTGCTCACCTTCCCAGGCAAGAGAAAAGATGTTGAAATGCTCCGAGGCTGGACGACAGGCATTACAGAGATGAGCGGCCTCTTCAATAAAATTGCGGCAGGTGGTATTACTCCGACAGGCCCCGCACTTCGGGCAGCTGTCAATGAATTTCGTACGTTGAAAAGAAGGAGTATGATCTTTGATGGAGAAGATGAACTCGACCTCGAAGAACGAGGCTCCTAATTTACCAAAAGGTCAAAAAATCACCGGCAAATGGAACCGAAATAGCTACACAGTCATTCGTCCACTCGGTAGAGGCGCAACCGGAGCGGTATTCTTAGTCGAACAAAATCAACAATATTTTGCGCTGAAAGTCGGTCATAGCAGCATGTCCATTACGTCAGAAGTGAATGTGCTCAAGCACTTTGAGAAGGTCCAAGGGCAAATACTTGGTCCTTCTTTTGTCGATGCCGATGATCTTTTCGTGTATGGTGAACGCTTTCCTTTTTATGTGATGGAATATTTACAAGGCACAACGGTGTTTAAACATGTTGAGCGTCATGGGAAAGAGTGGGCGCCTGTGCTTATTGTTCAGTTGCTTGGGGATTTGTCCCGTTTACACCGAGCCGGTTGGGTGTTTGGAGACTTAAAACCGGACAATTTGATCGTGACAGGTCCACCATTTCGAATCCGCTGGTTGGACGTCGGTGGAACGACAATTAAAGGTAGAGCGGTAAAAGAATACACGGAATTCTTTGATCGGGGCTATTGGGGAATGGGTGATCGAAAAGCCGATGAGCAGTATGATCTCTTCTCCGCGGGGATGGTGTTTATCCATCTCATTAGCAGGCAGAGGTTTGAACGAGACAAAGACGGGTGGCAGACGATCTCTAAACATATTGAACAACACGCCAGGTTGCGACCATACAGACAATGGCTAAAGCGTGCACTCACGGGGTATTATACGAACGCTGATGATATGAGGGTCGCTCTCATGAAGATGATCCAAACGGCAGAGAGCATGGAGTCAAAAAACACGTCTCCCCCTAAAAAGAAAGCAAAAAAACCGGTGGCTACGAACACGCGTCGTCCGAAGAAAACCGTGCCGATGGTTGGAATTGTTGATGTAATTTTAGTCATCTCTTTCCTGATCATTACTTCTATTTTATACTTGGTGGGACAATTGATTTAAGATCCGGTAAAGGGCGGTCCAAATGACAACGAAAAATGACAGGTTAATTGAACTGTGCCTCACTGCCGGTAAGCTCATGCTTATGTACGGGGCCGAAACGTATCGTGTGGAAGATACGATGAAGCGGATGGCTGTGGCAGGTGGCATGAGAGACGTGAACAGCTTTGTAACAACGACAGGTATCTTTCTGTCAGGCATGCTTGATGATGATGACGATGTGATGCAAATGATTCGGATCGTTGATCGTTTTCAAGATTTAAGCAAAGTAACAGAAGTGAATCATCTATCTAGAGAATTTGTTTCTGGAAGTATGACAATCCAAGAAGCGCGAGCAGAGTTAAAACGCATTGAAAAACAGCCGATGAATTATCCGTTATGGTTAATTTATCTTGCCTCAGCAGTAGGAGGAGGGGCGTTTTCCTACCTCATTGGCAATTCGATGTTTGATATGTTGCCCGCATCTATCGGTGGCCTCGTCTCAACGCTTGCACTCGTTTTGTTTCAGCACTACTTGCAAGCAAAATTCTTCTCTGAATATCTCGCGGCCTTCTTTGGTGGAATTACAGCATTAATTCTTGTTCATTCAGGGTTTGGTACGAACTTGGACCAAATTATTATCGGTTCGGTCATTCCCCTCGTTCCTGGTGTGCCATTAACAAACTCTGTCCGGGACTTGATGGCTGGGGATCTCATCTCGGGTCTTGCACGTGGTGCTGAAGCTGCACTAACGTCATTATCGATCGCAGCAGGTGTAGCGACTGCCGTTTCATTATTTATTTCGTAGACAAGGGGTGTGCAGTTTGATTTGGGAACTCATCATTTGCGGAGTTGCAACGATCGCGTTTGCTATTATCTTCAACATTCCTTATCAGCTGCTTTGGATGATTGGGCTTATTGGGATTACATCTTGGAGCGTATTTAGCTTCTTGCCGGTAACAGGAGTCGGTCCTGTGCCTGCAGCGGCAGTCGCCGCCTTTACTTCTGCACTCATAAGTCATTGGTGCGCACGAAAGAAGCGGGTGCCGGTCACGACATTCACCATCCCAGGTATTATCCCCCTCGTCCCCGGAGGACGTGCATATGAGACGATGTTGGCATTTGTACAAGGGGATTATGTTGAAGGATTGGCTCAAACAGCGGGTACGCTGCTTCAAGCAGGAGCAATTGCAGGTGGATTAGCGTTTGCGTTATCGATTTTTTCAATAGGAAGAGGAGTCGGGCAAAGATATGAAACGAATCGATGATTTTGTTCAGACGAACGATTTAATCACGAAAGATTCAACGATCATCGTAGCTGTTTCGACTGGCGTTGACTCTATGCTGTTGTTAGAATGGTTGCTCCGACGTGAGTCTTTATATAATATACAAATTGTCGTGGCGCATGCGCATCACGGGTTAAGAGATGCTTCGAATGAAGAATTGTCATTTATTCGTCATTATTGTGAGCAGCGACACATCAAATTATATACGAAATACCTACACGTACATGAACAACAAAAGGCAAACAACGATGCCGGCAAATCGGTGCAACAACTGGCTAGAGAGCTCCGCTATCAGTTTTTTGAGGAAGTAATGGAGAAGGAACGGGCGCATTATATTATGACTGGACATCACGGAGATGACCAAGTAGAAACCGTGCTAATGCGAGTGACGCGAGGGTATAGTGGAGGGGGGCTAGGCATTCCGAAAGTGCGTGCATTTGGACGAGGTCAACTCGTAAGGCCGCTATTATGCTTAGCAAAAGAGGATATTTATGAACTCGCCCGTGCTGAACAAATTTCATGGTGTGAAGACGTATCAAATGAGGATCAACACTATACGAGAAATCGATTCCGTCAGGCAGTACTTCCTAAACTCAAAGATGAAAACAGGCGTTTGCATGTATCTTTCCAGCATTTTGTTGATGACTATGAAGAACAAAGGGTATACATAGAAGCTGAGGCGGAAAAAATATTACAACAATGTGTATTTCAACAAGAAGAAGGCCACATTCTTCACATTCACCCTTTCCGTATTCACCCTATTCCTTTACAACGGCGGGCGTTTCACTTACTATTGAACTATCTATACCGAAACAAAAATGTCTTGGTATCACGGGTACATAGTGATCAATGTCTCCGCCTTTTACACGCCGACCGTTCTTCTGCAGAAATTCAATTGCCGGAAGGTTTGAAAGTGTCAAGGAGCTACGATCAAATTCGATTTACGTACGGACAGCCTTTTGCGCAAATGCCACAAGAGACCGTCCGGGTGAATGAATGGCCAACGGTCGTACAAACCTCGATTGGCGCGATTACATTTGAACAGACAGAAAAAAGGCGCTCAGCATCATTGATGGAGTGCCATATTCCTATGGAACACGTAACGGTGCCCTTGTTTGTGCGATCAAGGTTGCCAGGAGATGTCATTCAACCGCAGGGGATGACTGGTACTCAAAAGGTGAAACAAGTATTTATTGATCAGAAGATCCCGAAAGAAGAGCGAGCAAGTTGGCCGATCATAACCGATGATCACGGGCAAATTATTTGGATTCCGAAGTTGAAGAAAAGCACAATCGCAGACGAGCAATCACAATCTTCATACATTCGCATGACAATCCAACGAACCGTAAATCTTTGAGTAATGGAAACGAGGGTGTTTAAGTTCGATGAGGAATGAAATTGAAGAAGTATTAATTAGCGCTGAAGAAATTGAGGAAAAATGCAAAGAGCTCGGCAAGGAAATTACAGAAGAATATAATGACAAGTTTCCTCTATTGATCGGTGTACTTAAAGGTGCATTGCCATTTATGGCCGACCTAACCCGATGCATTGATACACATGTCGAAATTGATTTCATGGATGTTTCTAGCTATGGAAATAAAATGAGATCTTCTGGAGAAGTTAAGATTGTAAAGGATCTTGACGCTTCTGTTGAAGGGCGCGATGTATTAATTATTGAAGACATTATTGATAGTGGTCTCACACTTAGCTATCTCGTAAGTTTGCTAGAACATCGTGGTGCTAAGTCGGTTAAAATCGTAACGCTTCTTGATAAACCGGAAGGGCGTAAAGTTGATATTGTTCCGGAGCTAGCCGGATTTACTGTGCCGGACGCTTTTGTTGTAGGCTATGGTCTTGACTTTGCAGAGCGTTATCGCAACCTCCCCTATATCGGTATTCTAAAACCAGAAATCTATCAGGACTCTTGATTATGGCTTTTTCATTTAGTGTGATAATATTACCTGTATTGTGTGACAAGCGGGAGGAGGTCTCGAATGAGTCGGGCGGTTAGATATACATTATTTTGGGGTGTCATCGTATTGATCCTTGTTGGAGTCGTCAACATGTTCAACGATGATGTCGGCGATTCAGAAGTGCTGACAACCCAAGAGTTTTTAGAAGTTCTAGATCAAGATGAAATTGTATCAATGACGGTACAACCTGAGTTAGACGTTTACTTCATTGAAGGTGAACTCACAGGTGGTACTGAAGATGATCCGAATACATTCCAAGCACATATTCTACAATCACAAGTGATTACAGATATGCTTGTTGAAGAGTTTCAAACGAACCTAATCTTATGATGGGGGATTCTGAGCCTGCCCAAGAATCAGGTGGATGGCTCCAGTTCTTAACAGCAATGCTGCCGTTTATCATTATCTTTATTCTCTTCTTCTTCCTACTGAGCCAAATGCAAGGTGGCGGAAGTCGAGTCATGAACTTTGGCAAGAGTAAAGCCAAAATGTATCAAGAAGATAAGAAGAAAGCTCGGTTTAAAGATGTTGCTGGTGCCGAGGAGGAGAAGCAAGAACTCGTTGAAGTTGTTGATTTCTTAAAAGACCCTCGTAAATTCTCAAACATTGGAGCGAGAATACCAAAAGGTGTGTTGTTAGTTGGACCACCAGGTACAGGTAAAACCCTACTCGGTCGTGCTGTTGCAGGCGAGGCGGGCGTGCCATTCTTCTCGATTAGTGGTTCAGACTTTGTCGAGATGTTTGTTGGTGTCGGTGCTTCTCGTGTGCGTGACCTCTTTAGCAACGCGAAAAACAATGCGCCATGTATCATCTTTATTGATGAGATTGACGCCGTTGGTCGTCAGCGTGGAGCGGGTGTTGGTGGCGGTCACGATGAGCGTGAGCAAACGCTAAACCAATTGCTCGTTGAGATGGATGGTTTTGATGGCAATGAAGGAATTATTATTATTGCTGCGACAAACCGTGCCGATGTATTGGACCCAGCGCTCTTGCGTCCAGGACGTTTTGACCGACAAATTACTGTAGGTGCCCAGATGTTAAAGGTCGTGCCGATGTGCTTCGTGTGCATGCGAAGAACAAACCGTTAAACGAAGATGTTAAGCTGGAGGTCGTCGCCCAACGTACGCCAGGATTCTCAGGAGCCGACTTAGAGAACCTCTTAAACGAAGCAGCCCTCGTTGCTGCTCGTGCGAACCAAACAGATATCCGGATGGTTCATATTGAAGAGGCGATTGACCGTGTTGTCGCAGGTCCTGCGAAGAAGACGCGAGTCATTTCGAAGAAAGAACGTAACATTGTCGCGTTCCATGAAGCAGGTCATACCGTGGTCGGTGTGAAGCTAGAGAACGCAGATGCCGTTCATAAAGTAACGATTGTCCCTCGTGGGCAAGCGGGTGGTTATGCCATGATGCTTCCTAAAGAAGACCGTTATTTTATGACGAAACCCGAATTAATGGATAAGATTGTTGGTTTGCTCGGTGGGCGAGTGGCTGAAGATGTGATCTTCGGTGAAGCGAGTACAGGCGCTCATAATGACTTCCAACGAGCGACGGCCATTGCCCGTAAGATGGTTACTGAGTACGGGATGAGCGAAAAGCTTGGACCGTTGCAGTTTGGCTCATCAAGTGGTGGTCAAGTCTTCCTCGGTCGCGACATCCAAAATGAGCAAAACTACTCTGATGCGATCGCATTCGAAATCGACCGTGAAATCCAGTCGATTATTAAAGAAAGCTATGATCGTTGTAAACAGATTCTTACCGAAAACAAAGATAAACTCGAGCTCGTTGCCGAGAAGTTGCTAGAGCTTGAAACGTTAGATGCAGAGCAGATTTATTCTCTTGTTGAGGATGGGAAGTTGCCGGAGAACCATCACTCCAATCAAAAGCAATCTGATGCTATTGAAAGCTCATCAACCCAAGATCATGTCGACGATGAGAATGTTAAGGTGAACATTCATTCAAAAGAAGAAGAGCCACCTGTTGACGAAGACGTGTCTAAAGATGATGAAGCAACAAATGAATCCACTCATGAGGATGAGAAATCATCAGATGAGGATGACCGAAAGTCGTAAACGATGAAGAAGAGGGATGTCATACCGGCGTCCCTCTTTTCTTATGAATGCTTAGAGGAAATGGGGTGAACGGATGGAACTTGTCATTGATGTAGGGAATACACATATTGTGTTTGGGGTATACGAGGGTGAAGAGCTCCTGCATTATTGGCGGCTCACGACGAATCAAAATCGTACCGAAGATGAATATGGCATGCTTATGCAAACGTTGCTACAGAACGAAGGCGTGTCTTCTAAAGATATACGAGGCGTGATGATTTCTTCAGTCGTTCCTTCGCTCATGTTTGCACTTCAACATATGACGGAGAAATATTTTCAAACAGAAGCAATGGTTGTCGGCCCTGGAATTAAGACGGGATTGAACATATTGTATGATAATCCAAAAGACGTCGGAGCCGACCGGATTGTTAATGCGGTTGCAGGCATTCGTGAATACAAAGCACCGTTAATTATCGTTGATTTTGGAACGGCGACAACGTTTTGTTATATTGATGAGCGGGAAAATTATGTAGGTGGAGCTATTGCTCCAGGGATACCTATCTCAACTGATGCATTGTATTCTCATGCGTCAAAACTTCCGCATATAGAAATACAAGAACCAAAGGCAGTGGTCGGTCGGAATACGATTACGGCGATGCAATCAGGCATATATTATGGGTATGTCGGGCAAGTTGATGGCATTGTAGGTCGGATGAAAGCAGAAGCTAAACGTAAGCCGCAAGTCATTGCGACTGGAGGCCTTGCCCGTATGATTGGGCGCTCTGCGTCATCGATTGACGTTATTGACCCGTTCCTTACGTTAAAAGGACTCAAACACATCTACGATATAAATGTTAACCGAGACAAAAGGAGAGAAATCGATTGAAAGACTACCTAGTAAAAGCATCAGCGTACGATAACCAAATCCGAATTTATGCTGCGACAGCAACGGATATGGTAAATGAGGCAGTTGGGCGGCATGGAGTGTGGCCAACTGCAGCGGCGGCCCTTGGGCGAACCATGATTACAGGTACGATGATGGGTGCGATGCTAAAAGGGGAAGACAAAGTGACAATTAAAGTAGAAGGCGATGGACCGGTTGGACCGATCATCGTTGATAGCGATGCTCACGGCAATACGCGTGGTTATGTATACAACCATGCTGTTCATTTTGACTTGAATGCAAACGGAAAGCTTGATGTCGCCCGAGCTGTAGGAACAAATGGTCATATCGCGATCACGAAGAATCTTGGAATGAAAGAGCAGTTTACAGGCCATTCCCCGATCGTTTCTGGAGAGCTAGGGGAAGATTTCACGTATTATTTTGCGAAGTCCGAGCAAATCCCGTCATCGGTTGGTGTCGGAGTCCTCGTGGATACCGACCATTCGATTAAAGCCGCGGGCGGTTTTATTTTGCAAGTTATGCCAGGAGCTGATGATGCGACAGTGACGAAGGTGGAACAGCAAATTGGAGCGATGCCACCAGTGTCTAAGCTCATTGAACGTGGCGATTCCCCAGAGCAAATCATCGCTACCGTAACAGGTGGGGAATACAAAAAACTTGAGACGATGGATGTTGCATTTAAATGTGAGTGTTCCCGTGAACGAATTGCTAGAGCCATAGTCAGTCTTGGTTCTGATGAGATTCAATCGATGATTGAAGAAGACGGCGGGGCAGAGACGCAATGTCATTTTTGTAATGAGAAGTATGACTTCAACGAAGTTGACTTACAAGAGCTCAAAGATGAAGCTAACGCACATTAATGGGCGCAGGAAACAATTGACAGAAAATTGCCCTTCCGTTAGAATGGAACTAATACCAATAAAAATACTTGGGATTAATTTTGAGGAGGCTATCATTCATGAGTAAAGTTGCAAATTCTGTTACTGAGTTAATTGGCGATACACCGCTTGTAAAGATCAATCGACTCACTGGGGAAAATGATGCAGATGTGTACCTCAAACTGGAATACTTCAATCCAGGTTCTTCGGTGAAAGACCGTATTGGTTTGGCGATGATTGAGAGAGCTGAACAAGAGGGTAAGATTTCACCAGGTAAAGATACAATTATTGAACCGACGAGTGGGAATACAGGAATTGGCCTTGCGATGGTCGCGGCTGCTAAAGGTTACCGGTCGTTACTCGTTATGCCGGAGACGATGAGTCAAGAGCGCCGAAACCTTCTCAAAGCTTATGGCGCTGAGCTTGTGCTTACACCTGGACCTGAGGGTATGGGTGGAGCGATTGGAAAAGCGAAAGAGCTTGCCGAGGAGAAAGGTTATTTCATGCCGCAACAGTTCGAAAACCAAGCGAATGTTGATATTCATCGGGAAACGACAGGTAAAGAGCTGTTAAAGCAAGTAGACGGTCAAATTGACTCGTTTGTTGCTGGAATTGGAACTGGCGGTACAATCACAGGGGCTGGTGGGTTGCTGAAAGAAAACTTCCCGAACGTAAGAATTGTCGCCGTAGAACCAGCTGATGCACCCGTTTTATCTGGAGGTCAAAAAGGACCGCATAAGATTCAAGGAATTGGTGCAGGTTTTGTTCCTGGTATCCTAAACACAGACATTTATGATGAGATTACCCAAGTGACGACTGAGCAAGCATTTGAGTTTGCACGACGTGCAGCGAAAGAAGAAGGAGTGCTCGGAGGGATATCCTCAGGTGCGGCTCTTTACGCAGGTCTTGAAGAAGCGAAGAAGCTCGGCAAAGGCAAGAAAGTTGTCGTTGTGATCCCTTCAAACGGGGAACGGTACTTGAGTACTCCGTTATATCAATTTGATGACGAATAAAGAAACGTTTCTGCAGCGGCTCCGTTTAGGGGCCGCTTTTGTTTTTGTATACAAGATGATAAACTATGGAGATAGTAAGACGAGTAGAGTTTAGCTGAGCTGAGGAGGAGATTAGTATGTTGCTTATGATTGATAATTATGATTCTTTCACGTACAACCTTGTGCAGTATTTCGGTGAGTATGGCGAGGACTGCCGGGTATTTCGTAATGACGAAATTACACTTGAAGATATGATTGAACTCGGGCCAGAGCGTCTTGTCATTTCTCCAGGACCGTGTTACCCCGACCAAGCAGGAATTAGCTTAAAAGCTATCGAATATTTCAGTGGTAAAATTCCTGTGCTAGGTGTCTGCCTTGGTCACCAAGCGATTGGGCAAGTGTTTGGAGGTTCTGTGAAACAAGCACCTCGGTTAATGCACGGTAAGACGTCATCCTTAATTCACGACAATAAAGGGTTGTATAAAGGAATTCCACAAAATACAAAAATCATGCGCTATCACTCTTTGACCGTTGACCAAGATACACTTCCCGACAGCCTTCTCCCAACGGCTTGGACTGAGGAAGGTGAGCTTATGGCTTTCGCCACCGTGAGCATCCAACAGAAGGGGTGCAGTTTCACCCTGAGTCAATTATGACAACAGAGGGAAAACGAATGATGCAGCAATGGTTGCAAACAGAAGCTACATTAGCTCCTGCCGCACCGTAATGGCATGTTGTTAGATAGAAAGGAAGAAGGCATATGACACCAACCGATGCGATGAGTTGGGGGAAGTGGCAGCTAGACTTTACGAAGAAGACACTCATCATGGGTGTGTTGAATGTCACCCCAGACTCCTTTTCTGATGGAGGGCGATACGAAGCGGTCGATGTAGCTGTGGCTCAAGCTAAAGCTATGGTTACTAACGGTGCAGATATCATTGACATCGGTGGGGAGTCAACTCGACCAGGGTTCACGCCTGTTTCGCAAACAGATGAACTAGAACGTGTACTGCCTGTCATAGAAGCCCTACGTGGAGAAGTTGATGTGCCATTTCCATTGATACGTATAAAGCCGAGACAGCTAGGCAAGCCATTGAAGCAGGGGCAGCCATCATCAATGATATTTGGGGAGCAAAATATGACCCAGAGATGGCGAAGGTTGCAGCAAAAACAGACGTGCCGATTATCCTTACTCATAACAGAGAATCGTTAGAGTATACGAATTTCATGGACGACGTGATTCGTGATCTTCAGGAGAGTGTACAAATATGTGTTCAAGCGGGTGTTCAAACCGACCGTATCATTATCGATCCGGGCATCGGGTTTGCCAAATCTTATGAACAGAACTTAGACTGATGCGGCGGCTGAATGAACTTACAAATTTAGGCTTTCCGATTTTGCTCGGCACGTCTCGGAAGTCCTTGATTGCACAGACGTTACACACGCCACCAGAGGACCGCTTAGAAGGTACAAGCGCAACGATTGCGCTCGGCATTGAGCGTGGATGCGATATTGTACGTGTGCATGACGTAAAAGAAATGGCGCGAACCTCAAAGATGATGGATGCGATGTTAGGAAAAGCAGGTGAACCCGGTTGGATAAAATCTTTGTCAATGGAATGAAATTTTATGCGTACCACGGGGTTTTTGAAGAAGAGAATCGTCTCGGTCAACGCTTTGAAGCAGATGTGGTATTAGAAACTGACCTCAAGCCCGCTTCCGAAACGGACAACTTAGAGAAAAGTGTTGATTATGGCGAAGTATACCAAATTACGAAGAAAGTCGTAGAAGGACAGGCGTATGATCTCGTTGAGTCCATTGCTGAAGATGTTGCTTCAGAGTTACTTTCATCTTTTACAATTGTTCAGCGTGTGACCGTCAAAATCATTAAGCCTGACCCGCCGATCCCTGGTCACTATAATTACGTAGCCATTGAAATTGTGAGGGAAAAATGATTAACACAGCTTATATTGCTCTTGGCTCAAACATTGAACCAAGAGCACAATACTTAAACCGAGCACTAAGTGAAATAAATCAACATGAATACGTGGAGATGAAACAAGTATCTTCTATATACGAAACAGAACCCGTCGGCTACACGGAGCAGTCTGAGTTCTTAAATATGGTCATTAGCGTGAACACTTCGTTGCAACCGGAAGAACTTCTTCTTTTTTTGCAAAAGGTAGAGCAACACCTACACCGTGTTCGAGAGATTCGGAATGGACCGAGAACAATTGATCTTGACATTCTTCTCTTTAACGATGAGAATATTGAATTGGAACAGTTGTGTATCCCACATCCTCGCATGCAAGACCGGGCATTTGTGCTCGCTCCGATGCAAGAAATTGCTCCTTTTGTTCAGATACCAACTCTTAATACATCAATAAGGCAGTTGTATACAGCTTTACCGGAACGATTAAGAAAAGGGGTATTATTATGGAAACAGCAAGGACAGGAGGAAGAGTTCGGGCTTTTCGAAAACTGAAAGGCTTTACTCAACAAAGTTTCGCCGATCGTATGCACATGTCTGTTTCTGTCGTTGGAGAAATCGAAAGAGGAACACGTGTTGCAGAAGATGATTTTATTGAACGAGCGTCGGATCTTTTGGGAATACCTGTGAATGAACTGCTCGGGGAAAATAAATAGCGTGAACAGATCACGAAATAGAACAGGATATGTTCATCATTTACATGTTGGGTTGTAACGGTGTTATAAGAGAACGATTTTCCTTGCAGTAATGGTTAGAGCATTTGTACTTAGGCAACTGTCAGTGAAGACTGGCAGTTTTTCAATATGATTTCTTAAAGGAGATGTTTGTAATGTCAGATTCAGAATTACAGCAAAGCGACCAAAGGCTTGTCCGGATTGAGAAGCTCGAGCGTTTACAAGAAGAGGGGTACAATCCATTTGGTACGCGATTTGAACGCACGCACACAACAAGCGAGCTACAAGACGCTTATGATGAATATAGTAAAGAGCAACTCGCTGAAAAAGAGGACGAGCACACGTTGCAATCGCTGGCAGAATTATGACGAAAAGAGGAAAAGGTAAAGCTGGCTTCGCTCATGTTCAAGACTTGCAAGGGCAAGTTCAACTGTACGTCCGCAAAGACCAAGTTGGTGAAGAGCAATATGAGAAGTTCCAAACCATTGACATTGGGGACATTGTTGCGGTTGAAGGGGTTCCTTTTAAAACGAACGTAGGCGAACTATCTGTAAAAGCAAAAGACTTTAAGATAATGACGAAGTCACTTCGTCCTTTGCCAGACAAGCACCATGGACTTAAAGATGTTGAGCAACGGTACCGACAACGGTATTTAGATCTCATTGTCAATCCAGATGTAAAGGATACGTTCGTTTTAAGAAGTAAGATCTTACAATCAATGAGAAGATATTTAGATGACCAAGGGTTTTTAGAAGTAGAGACCCCAACAATGCACCATATACCTGGTGGAGCAAGTGCCGGCCATTTATTACCCACCACAACGCCCTAGATATAGAGCTGTACATGAGAATTGCTATTGAACTCCACTTGAAGCGGTTAATTGTTGGAGGGATGGAGAAAGTGTATGAAATTGGCAGGGTGTTTCGAAACGAAGGCGTATCCACCCGTCATAATCCGGAATTTACTATGATTGAGCTGTACGAAGCTTATGCGGATTATAAAGACATCATGAACCTCACCGAAAATTTGGTCGCTCATATCACTAAGCAAATTCATGGTTCAACGACAGTCCAATATGGAGAGCATACGATTGACCTTTCGACAGGCTGGCGCCGAGTTCATATGGTAGACATCATTAAAGAAGAGACTGGCGTAAACTTATGGGCAGACTTAACAGATGAAGAAGCGAGACAACTTGCGAAGGAGCATGGGGTTCATGTTGAGAAGCACATGGGCTTTGGTCACGTCGTGAATGAGTTTTTTGAACAACTCGTTGAAGAAAAGTTAATCCAACCTACATTTGTGTATGGACAGCCACTTGCAGTATCACCGCTTGCGCAAAAGAATGCAGAGGACCCAAGATTCACAGATCGATTTGAGTTATTTATTGTAGCTAGAGAACATGCCAATGCGTTTACAGAGTTAAATGATCCAATCGATCAACGTACACGATTTGAAGAGCAAGTGCTCGCTAAAGAACGAGGAGAAGATGATGAAGCCCATCCACTAGATGAGGATTTCCTAGAGTCGCTCGAGTATGGAATGCCACCAACGGGTGGACTTGGTATAGGAATTGATCGTCTTGTTATGTTGCTAACAAACTCTGCTTCTATCCGAGACGTTCTATTGTTCCCGCAGATGAAAAGTAAAGATGAATAAAAGAACGAATCCAGTAGTGATTAATCATTACTGGATTTTTTTAGATTTCCTCTTGCACACGTTTTGCGGAGATGATATATTACTATTTGTCCCAAAAACAACCGAGCAAAAGCACGAAAAAAACAATATGAAAAAATATTGACGTGCCTATCGGTTGGTGGTAATATATTAAGAGTCGCCGCAAGAGAGGCAGAAACGCCGACGCAAACAACGAAAAAGAAACAAAAAAGTTGTTGACGCGGACGACGCAAGATGATAAGATAATCAAGTCGCTGTTAAAGGCGACAGAGCAACGA
>NZ_BAWZ01000025.1:0-63518 GCF_000698105.1 Geomicrobium sp. JCM 19037
TATTTGCGTTGTCGCCTTTAACAGCGACTTGATTATCTTATCATCTTGCGTCGTCCGCGTCAACAACTTTTTTGTTTCTTTTTCGTTGTTTCTGTCGGCGTTTCTGCCTCTCTTGCGGCGACTCTTAGTATATTATCAGCTCTCTAATCTACTGTCAACGATTCTAGTAATATTTTTTTAAAATAATTTTATAGGGTGTGTATTTTTAGAAAGGAAGCACGAAGTAATGAACAGCGAAGAGCATAATAACGCCTGGTATACCAAGGATTCCTGCCACCGATGATGTAAACAGATTGATTGGCATATGAATCCCTGCTAAGTTTCCGAATAAATTAATAACAAAAAGAGCGATCGCGCCAATGAGAATTCGAACTGCGCCACTGCCTAGCCACTTTATTGGCTTTAGCGAGGCACTAGCAATAACACCTACAAATAATATCGCACTTACAATAGAAATAATGATTACAGGATCCACAATCATTCCTCCTTCATAGCTTTATAACCATACTATGCTTGGACATGTGTGGACTTGCTTACTTCTTTAAATAAATTCATAGGTAACTAAACAAAAACGAAATCACCCCCTACTCATTATCCGGGGACGACTTCGCCGATTTTACCATCTTCTCGCTTCTTTAAGAAGGAACCGATATTTGGCTTCTTCCATTTTCAGTTGCGCTAACGCTTCTCTACTTGGATCAATGCTCTTTTCCATATGCTTCTTCTGTGAGCTAAGTTTGAATTTCTGCGCATCTAACACTTCATATAGACGTTTCTTTTCTTTATGGTAGATTTTCGCTTTTCTTCTCAAAACTCTCGCCGCCCTTCCACTGCCCGTGAAAGGGTCACTTCATCCGCATACTCTAAATCTCCACCAACCGGTAGACCATGAGCAAGGCGCGTTACGCGAATGCCTGTTGGTTTAATCATCCGTGACAAATACATCGCTGTCGCTTCACCTTCAATTGAAGGGTTTGTTGCGACGATTACTTCTTGAACCGTATCATCTTGCAGACGTTTAATGAGTTCTGGCATTCGTATATCCTCAGGGCCAATCCCATCCATTGGTGAGATCGCCCCGTGCAATACGTGATACAAACCCCGATACTCCTGCATTTTCTCCATGGCCATAACGTCTTTAGAATCTTCAACTACGCAGATCATTGACCGATCACGATGTGAGTCATCACAAATGAGGCATGGATCTTTATCGGTAATATAGAAACAAGACGAACAATGCGTAAGATCTCGTTTCGCATTCACTAACGCTTTCGCAAAATCTAACACATCGTCTTCTTTCATATTGAGTACGTGAAAAGCAAGGCGACCTGCCGTTTTTGGGCCAATCCCTGGCAATTTCATAAACCCATCAATTAATTTTGAGATCGGTGCAGGGTATTGCACAAACCATTCCTCCTAGAACATGCCCGGAAGATTCATCCCTTTAGTAAACTTACCGAGATCTTCTTCAACGAGTTTGTCAACTTGAGCCAACACATCATTAGTCGCCGCAAGCACAAGATCTTGAAGCATTTCTACATCTTCTGGGTCGACAACTTCTTCATCAATTTGAATATCGAGGATACGCTTATCCCCTGAGGCAACAACTTTAACTGCGCCACCGCCTGCAGTTGCTTCTACTGTCTTTTCTTTTAGCTTCTCTTGCGCTTCCGCCATTTGCTTTTGCATCTTTTGCATTTGTTTCATCATATTTCCCATATTTTTCATCGTTTGATATCCTCCTTAAGGTTTAGGTGGTGCGTCGTCGACAATTTCGACGAGCTCCTCACCGAACAATTTATGCGCTTCAGAAACAAGCGGATCTTCTTGAGGCTCTTGCGGTTGTTGTTCTTCTTCGCCTGACTCTTCTTCTGCATTTTTCGATCGGTAGGAAGATTTTATTTCTTCCCATTGGTGATGCAAAAGATTAATTATCTGATAGCTATGTTCATTATTAGACGCAATCGCCCGTTCCGTCAACGTCCGAAACTTATCGTCAATCATCCCTCTGTGCATTTCGTTTTGGAACACGAGAATGATTGCTTCTGTACTAGCTGCTACAGGCTTCGCATCATTAATCCAAGCGGATGCGGGCACACTCTCTTGTTTAATCGTGCGCAAGGTGTCCGCCCAACGACTTTCTACTTTCGCACGTTCTTCTTTCGAAGCGTTTGGCAACATCCGCTGCGCTTGTTTCACTGATGCACTATTTTGCGCATTTGGTTGCGGTTTGCGCTTCGCCTTTTGTTTCTTAGGCGCTTCCTCCTCACTAGAAGAAGGACTGCACGCACTTACTTTTCCAAGCTTCTCTTGGAGAAGAGACACTTGTTCTTTTAACTGTTGGACCACTTCATCATCAACCGATGATTCAGTCTGAACCGTTTTATTCTTTTGGGCTACATGAATGAGGGCCATTTCCAAGAAAATCTTAGGGTGTGATGCCCCTTTCATTTCTCTTTGTTCTTGATGGAGCGTCTCAATTGTATCATAGACCCATTCTCGATCGGCGAGTTTCGCCAATTCTGCAAACGCATCATCCGCTTGAACACGGTCTAATAACGTGTCCAGCGAAGGCGCGGTTTGGTACAACAACAAGTCTCGCAAGTAATAAATGAGGTCCTCCATGAACCGTAACGGGTCTTTCCCTTCACGCACGAGCGCATCCGCAGCTTGCACAGCCGCTTGAGCATCCCGATTCACCAATGCTCTCACCGCGTCGGTAAGAAATTGCTGTGAGACTGCACCCGTAATCGTCAACACATCACCAGAACGCACCGTTTGGTCTTCGGAAAATGACAATGTTTGATCAAGCAAACTAAGCGCATCCCTCATCCCACCTTCGGCAACTCGCGCAATGAATTGAAGGCATCGTCTTCCGCCTCCGCGCCAATTTCTTGAACGATATAGCGCATGCGTTCCATTAACGTCTCCGGACCAATTCGTTTAAAATCAAACCGCTGGGTCCTCGATATAATCGTCAGTGGAATCTTATGGGGTTCTGTCGTAGCAAGAATGAAGATGGCGTGCGCTGGAGGTTCTTCTAACGTTTTTAATAACGCGTTGAACGCTCCTGTTGAAAGCATGTGCACCTCATCAATAATATACACCTTAAACCGTACATCTCGCGGTGCAGCAATGACATTATCTCGGATATAGCGAATCTCATCCACTCCGTTATTTGATGCCGCATCGATTTCAATTACATCAACGACCGCGCCGCTCTGAATTCCTTCACACGCCTGGCACGCATTGCACGGCTCAGCGACTGGCGCATGTTCACAATTGATCGCTTTTGCCAAGATCTTCGCAGCACTCGTCTTACCCGTCCCTCTTGGCCCACTAAACAAGTACGCATGAGCGACCTTTTGTTGCAATAACGCATTTTGCAGTGTCTTCGTAATATGATTCTGCCCAGCCACATCCTCTAACCTTCGTGGGCGCCACACACGATACAACGCTTGGTAACTCAATCGAACCCCCCTTCCTTCGTCCATCCTCTGACTTCACGCAGTTTGCTTTTATTATACTTGTTCCATAGTCGATTTTCAAAACCTAAAAAGAGCCCCTCTTTAAACAAGAGAGACTCTCCATTATGTAGCCGCGCACCTTCCATCGATCTATACACCACAAGCGTTACCTAAGCAGTTGGCTCGATCCAGGCAACTCCACGGCACACGAAAGGTCACGCTTACTGCTGCTTCCTTCCGGACCTGACAGGGTTCACGAGTTCCCGTTGCGTGGAACCCAAATGTCAACACTACTTACTTAGGGCAGACCTCGCAGCGTATAAACCTCAGGAAGGGATTCAGTCTTGCTGTAGCGGATTGCAAGTACAGGGCACCGCTAATTCCCCACCTAGCACGGCATGTAAAAGTATAAATCATCAATTACGAGAAATCAATGCTTGTTTCTTTTCTTTCTTTCACGAAGCTCTTTAAAAAAAGAAGACAGCATCGTCCCGCACTCGTTTTCGAGCACACCGCCAATCACTTCACTCCGATGATTAAACCGTTCATCATCAAGAAGATTGTAGAGAGAACCCGTAGCACCGGCCTTTGGGTCCCGTGCACCGAATACCACCCTTGGCACCCGGGCTTGCAACAAAGCCCCTGCGCACATCGGGCACGGCTCAAGTGTCACATACAATGTGCATTCTTCTAGTCTCCAAGAACCCACATGTTCGTTCCCTTCACGAATGACGACACATTCTGCATGGGAAAACGTATGCTGATCATGTTCACGTCGATTGTGCGCCTTTGCAATCACCTCGCCCGATAGACGAGCACAGCCCCAATCGGCACTTCATCAATACGGGCCGCTTTCATCGCTTCTTCCAAGGCCAAACGCATATAATATTCATCCAATTGTGTTTGTTCCATGTGAAACGACTTCTTTCTATATAAATTTACATACAAAAAAACTTCCAGCAATTGTGGAAGGTTTGGTTTGTGTAATAATGGCGGAGGAGGAGGGATTCGAACCCCGCGGGGCGTTAACCCCCTGGCGGTTTTCAAGACCGCTCCCTTCAGCCAGACTTGGGTACTCCTCCGTGCAATGTATAACGTATCTTGTCCGACAAAAATTATAGTAGCACGGACACACACACAAATGCAACACTTTTACCTGTTTTTTTTAAATCCTTTTGTATTTACGCGTGCGCATGTCCATTGTTACTCCTGATTTACAACGTTTTAATCATGCGTTCGAACGGTATCCGCAGGCTCTGTGCCCATCATTTCAATGATCTCATTGTTTGCATTCATGATCGCCACCCGCGGTTGGAAAGCACTCAGTTCTTGTTCATGAACGACGGCGTAACCGATAATAATGACCGTATCGCCCGGTTGAACTAACCGTGCAGCTGCTCCATTCAAACAAACGACCCCACTGCCACGCTCACCTGCAATGATGTATGTTTCCAGTCTTGCTCCGTTATTATTATTCACCACTTGCACTTTTTCATTTTCCATTAGGTCGACAGCATCTAGCAAGTCTTCGTCTATAGTAATACTGCCTACGTAGTTCAAGTTCGCCTCAGTCACTACGGCTTGGTGAAGTTTCGCTTTCATCATATGACGGTACATGTCTCTTCCTTTCGAACAACGTCGGCATCCTTTGTCTCCGGTTTTCACACTCGAAGCAAATACATCTGTTGTTCACTTCAAAAAGTACAGCTTCCAAAGAATGCTGTCTATCGTTTTATTATACCAGACTCATCACGAGGTTTGATCGTACATAAATCGGGAATGATAAAATGAAACTTCTTATAGAGAAAGGGCTCGTGGACCAATGGCTAAAAATCAAGACAATCAATCTCTTTTACTCGTCAAGTTCCCAGAACAAGCACAAGCATTTGAAGCGCTGTCAGAACTTAAGAAACGAGCAGAAGGGCCAAACCATACGATCGTACAAGCTGCAGTTGTAGAGAAAAGTATAAATGATGATATGGTGTACCGAGACGGATTCACAACAGAGCAAGAACGAAGCAACGACTGGTTTAAAGGTGGCATCATTGGCGGCCTCGTTGGAATTCTTGGCGGACCGTTTGGTGTACTCATCGGCGGTGGTATCGGCACACTGATCGGTACAATTGTTACTCAAGATAAAATTCAAGACCAGAGCGAAATCGTAGATGGGAAAATGACGGATATTGATGCGGAGAACCCATTTATTCTTGCACTCGTCGAAGAAGACGACGAGAGTGACGTGAATTATGTATTTCGTGAAATCGACGAGCGCGTCGTCATCCGTCGTACAGATGCAAATGTCGTTGCCAAAGAAATTGAACAAGCACAATCAGACGATTGATCATATAGACAAGACGATATCAAAATTCCATCACAAGAAAACCTGTGTTGGAATTTTGATCGTTTCATCCTAAGATTCGGAGGTGTTTTATGGCTAGACAAACCTTCCCATTGTATATGTTTGGTCTCCTATTTGGCATTGGGTTTTGCTTGCACTTATTTTTCAATCGCCATACGTATGACCCAGAATACATATCGAGCGGTTTGATATTTACAGGAGCCGTTCTCGTTTACTATTTTCCAGCTGTGTATGTGTATCATCGCCACCCCATCGGTAAAATCATTGTGATGATTAGCTGGCTCATTATTCTCGCTTTCTCTGTATATATGATCTTTTTCTTCGCATCGTGATATAGTTAGTAAAAACGATGAGGGGCGTCAAATGTTTACAGAATACGGAGAATTAAGTGCACAATTTTATGAAGTTTCTAAACCGGTGGGTACATCACTATCTGGAGATATCGAATTTTACACGGAACAACTCAATCATGTTACAGGCAGTGTATTGGAAGCGGGTGTCGGTACAGGTCGTATGCTCATTCCCCTTCTTCAACGAGGCATTGCCGTTGACGGTGTCGATTTGTCAGAACAAATGTTGGATGTGTGCAAACAAAATTTGCAACGAGCAGAACTCCACGCCAACTTGTATGAGCAAGACCTCACAACATTGACATTGCCAAAGCAATACGAAGCCATTATTATGCCTTCTGGCAGCCTGAATCTATTACCGGGAAGAGAGGCATTGGAACAAATGTTATCCTCATTCAAAACCCATTTACAGCCAGGCGGACAAATCATTGTCGATATGCTTCTTCCGATTAATTGGCAAGAAGGAAAGGTCATGACAAAATCAATCCAAACAAGCATTCACGAAGCATCGTTCTCACGTCCACATCTGCCGAGATAAACTGGGAACGCCAATACACGATCGATCTGCACAAATATGAAAAGTGGCGAAATGGGCAGCTTCTACATACGGAGCTTTCACAGTTCACCCTCCACTGGTACGGGGTCCAAGAATTTAAAGACATACTGACCGGGTACGGATTTACTCGTATTCACATAGTGCCAAGTTACAACGGGGCGAATCCGGATGGCTCTCTCTACACGTTCATCGCGTCTTAGTGAATAGCGTTCCACAGTTTCCATAACTAGATCATCGAAACTTCTAGGGTATGATTTTCAATGATCACTTCTCCTATTTTTGAATAAACAAGGCAATAAGTTTATGGAAACCTGCGGTTCAAGAGAGAGCTGGTCATTCGCGGTCACGGTGTCGTGAGTACGTGGTGAACTTGTCAGAAGCAGAAAAACACTGGTCACTCAGATGTCTGGGGAGTATGCACACACGCAACCGAGCACCTCCAATTGGTGAAACGGGGGAGGGCTGAAAAAATACTCTCTCACTTTATATGTTACTCGTGCAACCCTTGGAGTTCGATCTATTTTGGGATTCCAGTGATCGGGGGCGTGGATGCAAATAATCCTCTCATAGAGCCGTCTACGAGGGGATATTGCCTTTCTATGTGGGGATTCCAGCAAAAAGTGTGTCCTCATCAACATAAATACCATCAAAGACAGCGTCTATGCGGGATCTTCTACTAAAAACAAGATTATACGTTTTTCAATTTGCCTCTTCCCGCATCCTCCTTGGCACCAACTAGGCTCAGGACGAAAACTTTACCATAGAGCTTCCTGTGGTAAGATTTCTCTCCTTCTCCGCGTTTTGTTTTTGGAAATCCTACCATAGAAACCGAAAATCCCACCATAGACAAAACAATGGTAAGATTTTAGCTAAATCGGCTCCCTACTTGCAAAAAATCCTACCATAGCCAGGAGCCACTCTTTAAAATGCGTAAGCAAACGTGCACAGTCACCGAAAGAAGCTCCTCACTTTCTAAGCCAATCTTTAACGCGAACGATCCGATCTATTTGGGGTTTTCAATTCCCCTTTTTCAGTGACCTCAGTCCGCCTTCTGCTCTACTATTTTGTCGTGCCGAGTAGTTCAAGAAAGCTCCTCATAGTTTGTTTTCCGATATTCTTTGAATGACCATTTTAAAAACGGATATAAGAGAAGGACGAACGCGACGTTGCCGATGGCGTGCGCGGTGTCGAATGGCAAACCTGCTAAATAATACGCCCAGTAATTATTGGCAAAAAGCAGCATGTTTAAAGAGACGATCGCCCCGTATACGTACCCAAGCACACCGCCAATGGCTGCCAACACGTAGCGATTCGTGTTCGGAAACAGTTTTCCAATTCCTCCAGTAAGAAATCCAATACACCCCCAAGCGACGATTTGAAAAAGTGTCCAAACGCCAGAGCCTAAAAATAAATTCGTAATAACCGCACTGCCTACGGCAAGCAGGAAACCAAAGACTGGCCCCATAAAAAAAGAAGATAAAATAATAATTGCTGTCACCGGTTGTACGTTAGGAATGAACACAAACACGACGCGTCCGACGACACAAAGTGCAATAATCACCGCTAATAACGTTAGTTTTTTCGTTGTCATGTCGCGCTTAACCATTTACCGGAACCTGTACACATGAAGAAGCCACCTTCCTTACTCTATTCATCAAGTGTACCAATCCAGTATTTTTCACACAATCTATCGTACATTCCAAGATCGAGGTGTTGTTGCCAGCGTGACATAAATTCTTGCTCATCAATATGAATTTTCTCATCCGACTCTGCTTGAGCGAATAACTCTGCTTGAGAGTAACACTGACCTCCCTTGCCAATGATTGCAATTTTACTAACGTTTTCAATGTGTTTAAGAGGGTCTTCTTTTAATAGCACGAAATCCGCGTGATTCCCCCGTTTAATTTCACCAAGATCAGGTCGATTTAACACACGAGCAGGAACGATTGTTGCACTTTTCAACGCTTCATATGGTGACAAACCGGATTGTGTGAGTAACATTAACTCACGGTGCAAACTAGCCCCTGGATTTGTAAAGATGATCGCTGGCGAGTCGGTTCCTGCTAAAACCGTCCCACCTAACTGATGGTAGACTCGTGTTATCGCTTTCGTATAAGTGAAAATAGCCTGAAAGCGCCACGACGAAACATGAGGGGTTGTTTGTTCCCACACCTGTAATAAACTCGGGCTGATAAAGCGGTCCGACACCCGATGGTTTGGATAATCAGCTGCTTGTTTGAACAATTCCATTGTTGGTACAAGAATCGTGTCCCGCGCTAGCAACGGTTGCAAAACACGAGCGATCTCTTCTTCATTTGGCGGCTGCAAAACTGGTTCATAAAGATCATCACTTGCATTCATATGCCAGCCAGGGTGAAGCATCTGCATAATCCCTGAGTTATGCTCCAGAAACCGGACGCCTGCCTCGACCGCCACCTTTGCATCCAGTGAATCAGCCCCTAGCAAATCGGCACTAACGTCTAAATGATTTCTTTTAGATTCCTTTATGACTTCTTTTAACATTTCTTCAGTGATCTTTGAGTAAACCTTTATGAAGTCTACACCCGTCTCAACTTGCCTTTTCACTTCTTCTTTCGCTTCTTCGAGATCATCTGTTGATAATGATCCATGACTCGTTTCTCCCCACGACCCTGGAGTACCATCAATCATACGATCTGCTGTAATTAGACGGGGAACCGCTTCGTGTGCTTCCGCTTCTCGAATAGATGAGAGCAAGAGATGATTGCCAGCAGTATTGCGTACCGTCGTAATTCCAGCTGCCAGAAAAAGGGATGCATAATTTGCGCTAATGTGGCAATGGCAGTCCATTAAGCCCGGAATCATATACAACCCATCGCCATTAATGACTTGTTCCCCTACTCGTGATCGAAGTGCACCCATTTCTGAAAATAGCCCTGCCTCGATGCGAATATCTTGTAACGTATAACTACCTGTAGCTATGTCTAATATGTGACTTCCTTTAATTAACATACGGTCTCTACCTTCCAATCCTACCGATTACGCCACTTCGGATGGCTTCTCTTCGTTTCCTTGCTCGCGAATTTTTCGCCATCCGATAATGACAGCTACAATCGACATACATGCTGCGATTAAGATGACAAATTCACTGTCTACGACCATGAGGATGAACCCTGCAATAAACACGCCTAACGGTTGGGCAATGGTCACCCCTGAAGAAAGCATCCCCATCGTACTGCCTAACATATTTTTCGGTGTGCTTTCTTGAATTTCGGTCGTGAAAATAATCGATAACGGGCTGATAACAATCCGAATATGCCGAACAAAAGGATGCTAAAGATGATTTGATCAATAAGAAATCCTGCACAAACGACAGCTAAACTAGAAATGATATATAACGTAATGGATACATCGAATGTGATCTTTTTCATGCGGAACGTTAGGGCTGCACCGATGAGTGTTCCGAGTCCGATCGCAGTGAAACAAACCCCTAAAGCCGCTGATCCGTTAATGCTAATATCCGCGAATAGATACGGCAAAGCTGCATCCATAATCATGACGAACGCCATATTCGTGAACACTGCAGACAATACACCGATTACGATCCAATTTTGTTTTTTTATTTGTTGGAATGACTCTTTTAATGCATTCAATGTGCCTGAACTCGTTTTTTCGTTTCTCGGGATATGTACTCGTATTTTTAAAATAAAGTAACAACTGATCGAAACAATTGATAAACTAATCGCGAGAAGTATCGTCACACCAAAACCGGTAACAGCAATCATAATTCCGGCGATACTTGTACCGATCAGACTTGTAACTTGGGATAGTGCTGTAATTACACTGTTTACAGACTTCAACTCACCTTCATTGGAAAGGATGGGCGTGAGCGTGCGTTCGAGTGGAGACAATACCGCTGAAGCCATACCCATAATGACAACGAGCGCGACATACACCCAGTATCCGGCACCAACCGCTACGACCTCGTTTAAACCAATCACTAAAAAAATACAGAGAGTGATCAAGTGCCAAATACTCGCCCCTAATCCGAGTGTTATCTTATCAGTGCGATCAATCGCCACGCCACTTAACATCGTAAGCAGTATGCCTGGTATGTATCGAAAAGCCATAAGCGAGCCAAATGCGACTGCAGACTCGGTAATCGTCGTAAAGTACCAGGCAAACGTGATAAAGATAATACTTGATTGCAAGGATTGCGTGCCAACCGCTACGATGACGAAAGAGACATTGCGATTCATAACATTATCGATCCACCCTTACTAAATGATTATTTCATTTTAGATAAATAATAATATTATGAATATTTATCTTTTAGTAAGACCCTTACTTCCTTGAAAAAACATAGAACAAGCCCGTTTAAAGGCCTGTTCTACTAAATAAACATATGGTTATTTCTCCACAACTCTAGGGTCTAGTGCATCTCGCAATCCATCACCGACGAAATTAAAACTAAGTACAGTGATAAAGATCATTAACCCTGGGAATAGCGGATACCACCAGGCAGTCTGGAAAATTGTTAGGTTTTGTGCTGCAGAAAGCATATTCCCCCACGTCGCTGTTGGCGGACTGATCCCGAGCCTAAGAAGCTAAGTGTTGATTCAGCAATAATATATCCACCGATTGCTAATGTAGCGGATACAATGAGTGGGCCAATGGCATTTGGCAATATGTGGTTAAAGATAATTCTCCACTTTGGCAAACCTAATATCCGAGCAGCTAGCACATATTCTCTACGTTTTAACGATAGAATCTCCCCGCGAACGAGACGAGCGGTTCCTGTCCATGTAAGAATAGCGAACATAACAATGAGCCAAAATGGACTTGGTCTAAATAATGCCACAAGCGTAATGAGCAAGAAGATGTTTGGGAATGAGATAATAATATCAACAATTCTCATCAGTATGTTATCAATCAAACCGCCAAAGTATCCTGCAATTGCGCCAATGGTCGCCCCAATAAATGTAGAACTAGCCATGGCAGCAAATCCAACGAGCAGTGACATTTGACCAGCATACAATAACCGACTAAACAAATCTCGTCCTAACTGATCCGCACCGAGCCAATATTCAGCACTCGGTTCGTGCAAACGGGCAATCAAGGTTTGGTGGTTCGGATCATGTGGAGCAATTAACGGCGCAAAAACAGCTGAACCGATAATAATAAATAGCATCGCCAAACCAAAGACGGCGAGTTTGTTTTGAAAAAATTTAGACACGATAATTGCCAACATCGAGCGGTGCTTTCCGAGCGTGTCTTGATTAGGGGTAATTGATTCTTGTTTTCCTGCTTGATTAAATTGATCCATAGCTGTTCCTCCCTAATACTCAATGCGCGGATCGACGATGGCGTATAGAATGTCCGCGATCAGGTTTCCAATTACGACAAGAAATGCGGTAACATCGTCATCGCCATAATCACTGGATAATCACGCTGGTTTACACTCGTTAAGAAGAGCTCCCCAATTCCTGGCCAGGAAAAGACGTTTTCAACAACGACAGAACCGCCAATAAATGTTGGCAACATCAGACCAAAAATTGTAATTAACGGCAATAGCGCATTTCGAAGTGCATGCTTAAAGATGACTTTTCCCTCTTTAAATCCTTTTGCTCGTGCTGTCCGAATGTAATCTTGGTTCTTCACTTCCAACATGCTCGTTCTTGTGTAACGAGTTAGACCAGCCGTATCGGCGGTTGCTAATACGATCGCCGGTAAAAAGAGGTGATGAAGTCGATCCCAAATATTAAAGTCGGCATTAAGCGTTTGGACACCACCTACTGGAAACCAACCAAGCTGGACACTCAAGAACATAATTAACATTAAACCTATCCAGAAGTTCGGTACGGCAACTCCAGCAAAGGAAAAAAGTGTGATCGTGTAATCGGTTTTTGTATACTGTCGAACAGCCGAAATGATACCTATCGGTATGGCAATGACGATCGCCAACACTGAGGATGCAAACATTAAGATCAACGTGTTTGGCAACCTCTCTGAGATCATATCGACAACTGGTCGTTTAGAAATGTAGGAGTTTCCTAAATCTCCTGTCACAACCCCACCCATCCATCGTGCGTATTGGACTGGAAGCGGTCATTTAACCCTAATGCTTCAATTTGAGCCTCTCTCGCTTCTGGTGGAATATCCGGGTCAACATCAAGTACCGCTGGATTTCCAGGCGCAAATTGCATCATCGCAAACGTGATGATGGAGATCCCGATTAGCAATGGAATTGTCATGATAAGTCTTCTGATTATATATGTAGTCATATTCCAAATCTCCTTTTAAGCGAAAGAGAAGAGAGGCCACCCTCTCTCCCCTTTCGGAATGAAGATTTTACTCTTCAATCCACCATTCGTTAACGCGGAATAAGTTAACCCGAGGGTTGTGTTGGAAGTTCTGTACATTATCACGGTATGCACTAAATTCTGTAGCATAATACATGAATGTGTATGCTTGGTCTTCAGCAACTTGTAAAAATGCATCTTGAAGAACTTCAATACGCTCATCTGGATCAATAATACTACGGTTATCTCCAGCTAACTCATCAAACTCATCGCTTGCGTAAGCAATGTTGTTTTGGCCAGCTTCGATGTTATCAGAGTGGAAAAGCTGCTCAGGGTTTGGATCAAGAGCTAGGTTCCATGCACCTGCTACCGCATCGAAATCCCAATTTGGAGGTTGAATACGATCAAGGTAAGCACCAAACTCCATTGTTTCTGTTTCGACAGCAATACCAATCTCACCTAGCATTTGTTGTACTGCAACAATCCAATCCGTACGAACGTGAGCTTCAGAGTTAGTTAATAAGTTGAATGAGAACTGCTCACCACTGTCATTAACAAGTTGATCTCCTTCAAGCTCCCATCCTTCTTCTGCAAACAGTTCAAGAGCACCATCTGGATCAAATGGAATCTCTTCAATTTCATCTGTATACACAGGACCTTCAGGGCTGTGTGGGAATTCAGCAATGGTTGCATGTCCAGACATAATTCCGTCAATGATTCCTTGACGGTCAATTGCCATCGTTAATGCACGTCGAACCGTCGGTGATTCAAATAATTCATTACGGTGGTTCCAGCCAATATAGTTATAACCAAATCCTGGAACTTCACTAATGTTAAAACCGTCTACAGATTCTGCTGTTACTAGATCTTGTGGTGGAACATTCATAACATCAATTTCGTTCGCTTGTAAGTTTGCAAGCTGAGCATCGTTGTCACCAAGTCTCCACGTTACTTGTTGAATATATGGACCTTCTTCATGATAATCATCACGTGCTTCGTAGTTAATGTATTGACCAGACGTCCAGTCTGTCATTTCGTAAGGACCTGCACCAACAACAGCGTCAGTTGTGCTAGCTTCGTGCTCTTCAATTGCCGCATAGCTGTCAGCTTCACCAAGAATATGTTCAGGTACAATATGAATACCAAGACCAATAGGCAGTGCGGAATCTGGCTCGTTAAGTGTCAATGTCACTTCAAATTCATCTGTTGCTTCTACCGTATCAACACGCTCAAACGTTGTGATAGCAGGACCTGTATATCTTCCATCATATAGATTCCGATTGTGAAAGCAACATCGTCCGCCGTCAATTGCTCACCGTCACTGAAATATACATCGTCACGAATTTCAATCACGTATTCTAAACCATCTTCTGATACTTGTGGCTCTCCAGCCGCTACTTCCGGCTCTACTTCATAAGCATCGCTTTGTTGACGATAAAGCATTGCATGAACCAAGTTATGGGCATCCGTAGACGCAGAGTCAGAAACGGTTGCAGGTGTTAATCCGTTAGGCTCAGCATCTGTACCGTAAATTAATTCGCCACCTTCAACCGGATCGCCTGTTGCTGCTGTATCATCATCGTCGCCATCTTCATCATCTGTATCATCGTCTGTTTCTTCTGTATCTGGCTCGTCATCGCCACCTGCATCGCCGTCTGTTTCTGTTTCGTCAGCGCCGCCGCCACATGCAGCAAGCAATAGACCTAATGCAAAAATCATTGCTAGAAGTAACCAATGTGCTTTTTTACCCACTTATAAATCCCCCTTTAATAAATGTAAAGATAATTGATTTGAACCTTCCGACAATTGTTTAGCATCCCTCCCTGTACAGGGTAATCTGTTCTTACTCGTGTAAGTGACAAGCGACGTAATGCTTCGGTCTAATTTCTTTCATTTCCGGCTTCACTTCTCGACAATGGTCCATCACATACGGACATCTTGTATGGAAAACACACCCACTCGGTGGATTTGCAGGACTCGGGATATCCCTTTTAGAATGATTCTCTCCCGCGTTTGTTCACGAGGGTGAGAACGAGGAACCGCAGACAATAGCGCTTGTGTATACGGGTGTAGGGGTTCATTGTACAAATCATTCTTTTCAGCAACTTCAGCCATATTGCCAAGATACATGACTCCGATCCGGTCAGAGAAGTGTTTCACAACACTTAAATCATGAGCAATAAATAAGTACGTAAGGTCAAACTCATCCTGAAGATCATTAAGTAAGTTGAGTACTTGAGATTGGATCGAAACATCTAAAGCTGATACGGGTTCGTCTCCAACGATAAGTTTTGGATTAAGAATAAGTGCTCTAGCAATCCCAATACGTTGACGTTGTCCACCGGAAAATTCATGGGGATAACGATTAATGAAGGAAGGTTTAACCTACTCGCTCCATGATTGACTGGGCAAATTCACGTCGTGCTTTCGTATTCGATTGAATGCCGTGCACCTTCATCGGTTCAATAAGCGTCGCCCCTACGGTTTTACGGGGGTTAAGTGATGAAAATGGGTCTTGGAAAACCATTTGCATATCTCGTCGTAACGAGAAAAGATTACGCTCTTTGCTTTTTGTTATATCGTTCCCGTCAAACATAATCGTACCGTCTGTCGGCTCATACAACCTTGTGATCGTACGTCCTGCCGTCGATTTCCCACAGCCAGATTCTCCAACGAGTCCAAACGATTCACCTTTACGGATATAGAAATCAATCCCATCAACCGCTTTGATTTGCCCTTTTGTTCTTTGGAGCACTCCTGCTTTGACTGGAAAGTGTTTTTTCAGATTTTTAATTTCTAAAATCTTATCATCATTCTGATTTATATTCGTTGATGGATCATGAGCTACGTTCGTGTTCGCCATCGTTTACGACCCCTTCCTCATGTAGAAAACAGCGCACTTTATGTCCGGATTCTTTTTCTAGTAATGTTGGCTGCTCTTTTGTACATACTTCCATCGCATACGGGCAACGCGTCACGAAACGGCATCCGACAGGGAAGTTATCAGGTGTCGGCACGGCACCTGGAATCGATTGCAAGCGATCTTGTTCTTCATCAAGCTTAGGCATCGAGTTTAATAATCCTTCTGTGTACGGGTGTAACGGTTTATCAAATAAATCTTCTATAGCAGCCTCTTCAACAACTTGGCCAGCATACATAACGACGACTCGTTGAGCAAGCTCTGCTACAACGCCAAGATCATGTGTAATCAGAATAATCGAAGAATCATACTCATTCGATAAGTTCCTCATTAAATCGAGAATTTGTGCTTGTACCGTTACATCAAGTGCCGTTGTTGGTTCATCGGCAATGAGCAACTTCGGATTATTACTTAGCGCAATCGCGATCATCACCCGCTGCCTCATACCACCTGACAACTGGTGCGGGTACTCTCCCATAATTTCTTTCGCTCTTGAGAAGCCGACGCGCTCTAGCATTTCGATTCCCTTCTGATGAGCTTCACGCTTAGATAGTGGCTGGTGATACATGAGTTGTTCCCGAATCTGTTCTCCAACAGTATATACAGGATTTAGCGATGTCATTGGTTCTTGGAAAATCATCGAAATATCATTTCCGCGCACCGTATACATCGCCTTCTCTGGCTTTTTAAGTAAATCTTCTCCGTTAAAAATAATTTCACCATTCGTAATCTTCCCATTAGGTGAAGGGACGAGCTGCATAATTGAAAGAGAAGTCATACTCTTTCCTGATCCTGATTCTCCAACAATCGCTAGGGTCTCCCCTTGTTTTACGTTGAAGCTGACACGATCGACGACGGTTAATTCTTGCTTTCTGCTGTAAAATGATGTGGTTACTTCTTTAAGTTCAATAACATTCTGCTGTTGATCCATAGATGATTGCACCTCATCTCTTTCATCCCTGTATATTTCTATTTGATTGAATTGATAAACAATTCTAACTAGGTGTCTGCCCACTCATATGTAAAAAAGTACTATGACAGAATATTTATTACAAGAAACTAAAGATCATTATAAGCGCAATTCTATGAGCGATGCAATGATTTCTTTAAATTTTTTTAATTTTTTTGTGATATAAATGTCACACTTCGTAATAAAACTTAATTGTCAATGTAAGAAAACGTATCTTTATATTGTTTCAATTCAACATTCACATCGACGCTAATAATTCCTTCGATTTCTGATAATTCCTGATTTACAAATCCGATGAGTTCATCGTTGTTTCGGAAGTATGCTTGAATGATCAAGTCATGTTTACCGGAGAATGCCCCAATAAAACGAACAGCCCCATGCCCCTGAAGTCGACAAGCAATCGAATCTTGTTTACCGAGTCGTGTTTCCAAACCAATAATGGCTTGCACGTGCAGTCCTATCTTATTTGGATTTGTATGAATAATAAATTCAAACACTTCTTCTTTGAGCATTTTGTTTACCCTGGAACGGATGGTTCCTTCACTTACTTCAAGACCTCTCGCAATCTCACTATACGATTGTTTCCCATTTTCTTGCAGATGCGCTAAGATCTTAAAATCCATTCGATCTAGTTCCATAGCTTCACCACTTCTTTTTCCATATATATAGTTTGAATATTCGGCTTAAAAAGTAAAAAATGAACTTCTTTTTTACTGATTTCGTAGAATATTTTAGACTTATTATACTTTTTGCTTGTCTGAAGTGCAATGCTTTTCTACACAAAAAAAGATTATTGCTCATGGAGTCAATAATCACGACATCAGGCTATTACGTATCATTCGATTTTTAGACGACTCATATGTTTTTAATTCGATATTCATCGTCACTCCTAGTATGCCATCCATTGCTGCCAATTGATCATTCATAAAAGCGGTCAACGCTTTCTTATCTTTAAAGCGAGCCCTCATCAATAGATTAAAATCACCAGAATAGGCACTGATGAAATGCACTTGCTCACAATCCATAAGTTCGCGGGCAATCGTATCTTGTTTTCCTGCTACGGTCGTAAGCCAGATGAGAACATGTACTGTCGCTAAACGACTCGGGTCTACAGAGATAAGAAACTGGAATACTCCTTCCCGGAGCATGGCATTCACTCGGTGCTTAACCACTCGTTCACTTAGCATCAACTCGCTAGCGATCTTTCTATATGATTTCCTTCCATTTCGTTGCAGTTCATCTAGTATTGAAAAATCAATTTCATCAAGATACACCGTCCTCACCTTCTTTCGTAATCAACTCGTCGTTTGCTGCATGTTTTTTAGAGCATTACCGATTGAGAAAAAGATTAATGAAGTGACAGCAATGGCTAACGATGGCCAAAAAATGACCCACATTTCATTAGGAATATGTGTACGAGCGTTTGAAAGCAGTGTTGGCCACGTTTCAAATGCATTGATTGCGATTGGCTCACCTAAGTCATTAACAGCGAACGTCATCGATATGAACATCGCGAAAAACCCAAGCTGCCCGAGCAACATCATCATTTTACTAATATCTAAGCAGAACAACACGATTAGTGAACTTCGAATATGACGCCAATAATATTTTCTCCAAACAGTCCAACGACTGCTGCCAATCATCGTAGGCGTCTCCATAAAGGATTTCTGACGAACTTGATGAAAACTCTCTTGAACTGTAACTGCTGTCCTGCCAAGTTCAAATAGTACAATTCCAATAAACACAAAAAGCATTCGGTATTCAGAGGAAATGACAAACGGAATGGTCATAAAAAAAATCATTCCAATGAGTAACGGCATAAACGAGAACAATTGATTTAGAAGATGGATTCCTTGATGAAAGATGCCCTTTTGTTTCCTTCCGAAGTAAGCGAGCGGTACGGCAAGAATAAACCGAACAGCGACAATCATCAACACGAGTAATAACGTCCCTTGACCCGCACTCATCAGTTGTCCGAATAAATCATTACCCGCAGCGTCCGACCCGAGTACAAAATCTTCGCCTGGAGGGAACGGAGCCGTTCTAATCGAGCCATCATTCATTATCATCACCCCATCTTCGTGTTCTGGCGATGAATAGATGAAGGGACCGACAAATAAAAAGGCAACGAGCATAAGAAGGCAGACACTGAAATGATCAGTGAGGCAGGAAGGTTCTTCACGATAATCTCCTCCTCCTCGTCACGATTTCCGTCATAACTCGACTACCGATGTTGACAAGAAAACCTAAAGAAATAAAGAATGTCAAATAGACGACAATTACAGGTTCTTCAATGTACATTTGGTTAGGTAAACTTTCTAAGCTCGTCTCTTGAAATCCCATTGCCTGATAGGTCCTATACATTGCCCCTCGGAATGACGTGAGAAATTCTACCATTAATAAGTTAGAAAGTAAGTACATAAACATAACCGGAATCTGTTGAACAATCGACGGTAGGGCATTTGCTAACTGATGTTTGATTAACAATACGCTTTTTTTAACTCCTCGTCCTTTGGCTGCTATTAAATAGAAGGAACCTTCTTCGCTTTCAAGTGTTGAAGCGACAATGTTCGCAAAATACATAGAAGGAAATAGTGACAACAAAACCGCAGCAAACAAGAACGCAGACAGATCCTCATTTCCATACAATGAAAATTGCGGGAACCCTTGTCGAAATAGCCATAAGACGACCATTTGCACGACAATAATGATGAAGAAATTAGGCAATGCTGCATGCCTTGTCCAATTTTTCGACTTGAACGAGCAAAGATTCCTTTATACCGTGTGTCAAAATACGCTTTTGCTGTGCCTATGAAAATAGCGATAATCGAAGCAATTCCTATGAGTTGCAAGCTACGGCTCGCATACAGTTGTAAATCCACGAGTACATTCGTTCCGTATCGATTCTCTCCTAACGATCCCGACCCAATCATGGCGACATATTCAGAGAGCCTCTCCCCGTAGAGTTGCATATTCATCGTCGCGATTCCATACGTTTCGTACTCTTCGGAAACAAACACGAGGTCTCGTGGCAGAAAGGCAATAAGCACAACTACCACGACCATACATACCCACAGAAAGAGTTGTTGCAGAAGAAATATTCTCATGCACGTCGTTCCTTCCTTGAAGCGGGCATTTATTTTCTGCTGCTTTTCGGATCAAAAGCATCTCGTAAACCGTCGCCAATAAAGTTAATTGATAATACCGTAATAACGATCATGATGCCTGGTGGCATCCACGCCCACGGCATGCCCGTAAGGATATTTAAACTTCTCGCTTCGTTCAGCATCGCTCCCCAAGAAGCGTCGGAGCAGGGATCCCAAAACCGATAAAACTTAGTGCAGACTCTAAGATAATCATCTGCGCCATAATGATTGTTGCATTTACAATGATCGGACCGATCGCATTTGGAATCATATGTTTCACGATAATGCGTAGATCAGTCGCGCCGGCCGCCCTTGCACTATATATAAACTCTCTTTCACGTAACGTGAGATATGTTCCCCTCAGAATCCTCGTAATGTTTGGCCAGACGATGAGTCCGAGGGTGATGACCAGAATCGCAACATTCACATTTTGTAAGATTGTAACGACGGTCAGAACGAGCAATAGAAACGGAAAGATTAAAAACAAATCAGTAATTCTCATAATAATGCTATCTATCCAACCACCGAAATACCCAGAAATACTACCGAGAACAACACCTATCACAGATACGATGAGCATGATAAACACGCCGACTTGTAAGGAAATTTGTCCTCCATACACAAGGCGAGCAAAATTGTCTTGACCTGAGCTGTTCGTCCCGAGCCAATGATCGGAGCTCGGTTCTGCATACGTATTTAATGGGTTTGTTTGTGCTGGATCATGTTCGACAAACAAAGGGGCTGAGAAAGAAAAAATGACGACAAGTAAAAACATAAATACACCGGCTACTGCCAATTTATTTGCGAAAAATCGTTTCACGATTAATTTTGTCGGACTATAGCTTTTCTTTTGTTCTTTCGCTTCTGGCATTGGTGGCTCGGTGTTTACTTGCTTTGTGCTACCTGGACTTGGTCCGCTCATCAACTACCACCTCAATCATAACGAATTCTCGGATCAACAACTGCATACATAATATCGGCTAACAGATTCCCAACAAGTATTGTGACACCAATGAGTAAGTTAATGCCCATAATTAACGGAAAATCACGATTTTGAATGCCTGTTAGGAACAGTTGACCAATGCCTGGAAAATTAAAGACCGCTTCGGTAACAACGGCTCCGCTTACGAGTGTTCCAAATTCAAAACCGAGAAGAGTTATAATTGGAATCGTTGCGTTTCGAAGCGTATGCTTGTACACAACAGTCCCATTTGTCATTCCTTTTGCACGTGCAGTCCGGACGAAATCACTGCTCAACACATCAAGCATCTCAGATCGAATGTAGCGCATGTAGATGGCAACACTTGCAAGTCCAAGTGTGAGACCGGGCAAGATAAGGTGATGCAATCGATCCAAAAACTCTGCCAGACCACTGATGGATGCACTGCTCTGTGTCCCTTGCGCTGGAAACCAGCCAAGTTGAAAAGAGAAAAAGTAAACGGCTAATAAAGCGAAGAAAAAGTTTGGAACAGCAAGTCCAAAAAAACCAAATGTTGTTACAAAGTAATCTGCTGCAGTGTATTGCTTTCGAGCCGCATATATCCCGAGCGGCAGTCCGATGACTAGCGTAATAAATAGAGAGAAAACCGCGAGATATACTGTATTCGGGAGACGAGACCAAATTAAATCTTGGACGGTTCGTCCACTAAAGTACAGTGAATCCCCTAAGTTCCCTGTCGCTACTTCACTCAACCAATTTATGTATTGCACAGGCGGTGGGTCATTTAATCCGAGTGCTTCTCTTCGTTCTTCCAGCGCTGCTGGATCAATTGTAGGGTCAAGTTGTTGACCTGTTAATGGGTCTCCTGGTGCTAATGTAGCAAGAGTAAATACTACAATCGTTACGATGAAGAGCATCGGAATAAAGATGAGTAAGCGCCGCAAAATATACTTTGCCATAGTACATTGGACCTCCTTATAAGCCAATGATGAGAAAAGGCGTGTGGTGGCTTTGCACACCACACGCCTTTTGCTGGTGTTTCTCGTCTATTCTTGGACGTACCACAGATGTGGATCTTTTAGCATCGTTACTGGATCTTCTGTAATTCCTCCAACACGATCTGTTGCAGCCCAGTTATTAATCATTGACCATAAGAATGCGTAAGGCACTTGCTCGGACACATATTCTGCCCACTCGCTATATACTTCCTCCCGGTACTCTTGCTCAAAAGCATCCGGTGCAGAAAGTCCACGTTGAATCATTTCATCACTCGTTTCATCTACCCAACGCGTGTAGTTGTAAGGAACGTGTGACGTGAAAATTCCTCCAGGGTCTGGGTCGCCTGATGCAAGGCCCCAACCCATCAAGTACATATCAATACTCTGGTCATCATTTTCCACAATCTCAGAGTGAGCTGGAAACTCTCTTGGTGTATCGACGTTCACATTGATACCTACTTCAGCTAGTTGTTGTTCAATAACAATTGCGGCATTTTCTCGTGGTTCATTCCCTGTTGGATAAGCCAATGTGAGTACGTACTCTTCACCATTTGGATCTTCAACAAAACCATCACCATTCGTATCTTCATAACCCGCCTCAGCTAATAGTTCCATTGCACGGTCTGTATCGTACTCAAGACCGATGTCAGCATTTTCATCGAACGCCCACGATGCTTCTGGGAACGGAGCATGAAGCACTTGACCTGACCCTTGAAGAAGGCCACCTTCACCGTCTTCACCACCAACCATCGCTTCACGATCTAAAGCATGAACGATCGCTTGACGAACACGAACATCACTTAGCTTTTCATTCTCAATAAAATTATCCGTATCAATTACACCAGCTTCAACATCTTCCGATGGGCGATAACCGATTTTGAAGCCCATATATTGATACCCTAAGTCTTGGGGTTGATACAAAGTCACATTGTCCATCTGTTCAACAGAGGCCACATCACTTGGCACAATACCATCCGGTTGGATAACCATGTCCACATCGCCAGACTCGAGAAGACCGGTAATAACAGCTTGGTCACGAACTTGCAGTGTTACCGTATCCAAATTTGGTGCACCATTCCAATAATCTTCATTTGCATTCAACACGTACTGATCCCCTTCGACGAAGTCTCCGAGCATGAACGGTCCAGTTCCAACAACTTCACCCGTTGCAATGGAGCTTTCATGACTCTCGATTTCACCAGGTTCAACCGCGCCAAAAATGTGCTCAGGAATAATCGGGAAACTTGCATTAAATTCCGGTGTTACGCTTGACTCTTCCCATCGGAATATAACGGTTTGATCGTCTTCTGCAGTGACACCTTCGAATTCATCCGATTCGCCAGCACGAAAATCTTCATACCCTACGAGTTTATCTGCATACGTTCCACGCACACCCGTATATTCCGGATGAGAAATCATTTCGTACGTAAATACGACATCGTCAGCTGTAAATGCTTCCCCATCATGCCAAGTAATGCCTTCGTTTAGTGTGACCGTCATTTCCGTTTGATCATCATTTAGTTCATAACTTTCTGCCAAATGTGGTTGCAATAACAACTCATCATCCGTTCTAAATAATGCTTCAAAAATAAAGTCCATGACGTTTGCATCATAAGTAGACGTATAATAAATCGGGTTAAACTGATGCTCAGGAGGTGAGAAGAAGGCAATGTTTACATTTCCGCCTTCACTTGCTTCTCCAGCTGTGTCGTCGTCACCATCGTCATCACCATTTTCATCATCTGCAGGCTCTTCCCCGTTGTCATCTGCAGGTTCTTCTGGGTCTGTGCCTGTCTCATCATCGCCCCCGTTACATGCTGCTAACAGTAACACTGAGAATGTAAGTGCTAATAAGAAACTCCACCATTTTTTTAGATTCACGATATCATATCCCCCTTAGTTAATCTGCACTAGGCATAACATTCAATCCATCCATGCTTTCGGTACACCACCCCCTAAACGGATCTAAGTGTTAACTTTGTGTATACAAGTGACAAGCAACGTAATGTTCTTCTCCCATCTTTGTCATTTCCGGACGCTCCAACGTACAGCGTTCATGCGCCTCTGGACAACGTGTGTGGAATGGACAACCACTCGGCGGATTGGCTGGGCTCGGCAAATCCCCTTGCAATATTATTCGTTCGCGTTTTTCATCAATATCTGTCGTTGGCACGGCTGAGATCAACGCTTGTGTATACGGATGTAATGGATTGGCGTACAAGTCGTCTTTCGGCGCCACTTCTGCCAGTCGTCCTAAATACATCACGGCCACGCGGTCGCTAATATGCTTAACGACGCTCAAGTCATGGGCAATGAACAGATACGTAAGTTGGAAATCATTCTGCAAGTCTTCCATCAGATTCAGTACTTGTGATTGAACCGATACATCGAGTGCACTGACAGGCTCATCACCGATAATTACCTTTGGGCGTGTAGACAGTGCACGAGCAATTCCGATCCGTTGTCGTTGTCCCCCAGAAAACTCATGCGGGTATTTATATCTTGCTTCCTGTTGTAAACCGACTCTTTCTAGCAGACTAATTACATTTTCTTGCCGTTCTTTTGATGATCCCGTTTTTTGGATAAGCATCGGTTCTTCAATAATCTCCCCAACGCTCATCCTCGGATTGAGCGAAGCGTACGGATCTTGAAAGATCATCTGCATATCTTTACGGAGCGGGCGAATCTTCGATTGTCGAATGGTCGAAATATCAACGCCATTAAACGTAATCTGTCCTTCGGTCGGATCTAAGAGACGCATCATCATTCGACCTAATGTTGATTTCCCTGAGCCGGACTCCCCGACAATCCCTAAAGTTTCGCCTTCAAAAATATGTAAGGAAACGTCATCTACAGCCTTCACATGACCGACGGTTCGTTTTAACACCCCGCCTTTGATCGGAAAGTATTTCTTAAGATTCTGAACTCTAAGGATTTCTTTTTTTTCGTTAGGCTCTTTGACTGGTTGTGACATCGTCATACCGTTGTCCCCCTTGCTCGGCATACAGGATGCACCGAACCAAATGTTCATTTTCATTGTTGACGAGCTCAGGAATGTCTTTCGTACAATTTTCAGTCGCGAAGTCGCACCGTGGTGCGAATCGACATCCTTCTGGAAAACTATGTGCCGGTGGTACACTGCCACGAATCGATGTTAACCGCTCTTTATTAGAAGTTAGGCTAGGCATACTTTCCAACAACCCCACCGTATACGGGTGCTTTGGCGTTTTTAACAACTGCCTTCTCGTCGCTTGTTCAACCACTTGACCTCCGTACATAACGATAATGTCATCGGCCATTTCTGCCACAACACCAAGATCGTGGGTAATGAGTAAAATTGATGAATCGAATTCTTTTTGAACTTTTTTCATTAGGTCTAATATTTGCGCTTGAATGGTTACATCAAGTGCAGTCGTCGGTTCGTCTGCAATCAGCAGTTTAGGGTCACAACTCATGGCAATTGCGATCATTACCCGTTGCCTCATCCCCCCGGATAACTGATGTGGAAACTCTTTCATCGTATCTTCAGCTCTTGGGAACCCGACGAGCTTGAGTAACTCAACCCCTTTTTGAAACGCTTGACTCTTTGACAATCCTCGGTGTTTCATTAACGGTTCTTTGATTTGTGTTCCAACAGTGAACACGGGGTTCAAACTGGTCATCGGCTCTTGAAAAACCATGCCAATTTCATTGCCGCGTACTTTCTCCATTTGCTTATCACTTAATTGGAGCAAGTCTTTGCCTGAGAGTTTTACAGCCCCATCAACAATCTTTCCAGTAGGACCTGGCACAAGTTGCATGATGGATAACGACGTCATACTCTTCCCACTACCTGACTCCCCAACGATCGCGAGTGTTTTTCCTTTCTTAATCGAGAAGTCTATACCGTCTACCGCTTTAGCAACATTCCCACCCATGTAAAAATAAGTCTTTAACTGATTCACTTCTAATAGCACATCATCAGCCATGATTTCACCTCTATCTGACAATACTGAAAATTCGACTTAAACGTTCGGAAGAACAATTCTCCTTTTTCTGAATTTGAATGAGTTTATTATAATCATGTCTATAGGACATTGCAACAAAAAATTCCAAACTTTTTGTTTTGGATTAGATATAAAGTAGCACCACTATAGAATGAGTGTGGTGCTACTTTTATTTACAATACTTTTTTTCCACCCATGTACGGAACGAGTACATCTGGAACACGGACAGTTCCATCCGCTTGTTGATAGTTCTCAATAATTGCAGCGATCGTACGTCCTACTGCAAGCCCTGAGCCATTTAATGTGTGCACAAATTCTGCTTGAGATTTAGCATCTCTTTTGAATTTAATGTTCGCACGGCGAGCTTGATAGTCTTCACAGTTACTACATGAAGATATTTCTTTATACGTGTTATAGCTCGGCAACCAAACTTCTAGATCATACGTTTTTGCCGCTGTAAAACCAATATCACCTGTGCATAGGTCAAGGATGCGATAAGGCAGTTCTAAATCTTGTAAAATACGTTCTGCATGTCCTGTGAGATTCGTAAGCGCCTCATAAGAATGTTCCGGCTTCGTATACATAATGAGTTCGACTTTACTAAATTGATGCTGACGAATAATGCCCCGTGTATCTCTCCCTGCAGAACCTGCTTCAGCTCTAAAACATGCGCTGTACGCGACATATTTGAGGTCGAGGTCATCGCCGTTTAACATTTCGTTTCGATGTAAGTTCACCACCGGCACTTCTGCAGTTGGAATCAAATAGTAAGGCTCTCCTTCAATACGAAATGCGTCTTCTTCGAATTTCGGCAATTGACCAGAACCGACCATACTATCTTCATGAACAATTTGTGGAGGAATCGTTTCTGTATACCCATGCTCGTCGGCATGCGTATCCATCATCCATTGCATTAGCGCGCGCTCAAGGCGTGCACCGTTGCGTTTGTAAAAGGCAAAGCGACTGCCCGTCGTTTTCGCCGCTCGTTCAAAGTCAATAATATCTAGTTGTGTAGCGAGGTCCCAATGTGCTTTTGGTTCAAATTCGAAACTCGTCGGTGTTCCCCACGTTTTTATTTCGATGTTTTCTTCTTCGCTCTCACCGAAAGGTACAGTCTTGTGTACGAGATTCGGAATGTTAAGCAGAAGTGTTTGCAGCTTCGACTCTATCGCGCGTAATTGTTCATCATAATCCTTCATCGCCTGTGAAACATCTTTTGTAGCTTGAATGAGATCATCGGCGTTCTCTTTTGCGCGTTTTCTTTCAGCTACTTGTTTACTAATTTCGTTACGCTTTTGCTTTTGCTCTTCTGTTTTAACGATCAATGCTCTTCGTTCTTCGTCATAACGAATGGCTTCATCAATTTCTCTTGGGTCCACCCCTTGTGACTGGACATTCGCTTTCACTTCTTCAGTATTTTGCCGAATGTACTTCATATCTAACATGATGTTTCCCTCCTAAAATAAATAAAAAAAACGCCCCTGTATAATATATACAGGGACGATTGATCACCGCGATGCCACCCTCATTATCAGCGCTAATGTTACGTTTAGCTACTGATCCGCTCAACTCCATTAACGCTGGACAACGGAGAAAATTACGCCTTAATGGTTTCCATTTCTCACTCAAGACTGGATTCACTTCAATCAACTTACCGGCTTTCACCAACCGCCGACTCTCTGAAAAATCGTTGAAGTTACTATTGTCTCTCAATGCTTTAGCTTATAGTATCACACAATATGATAAAGAGTATACCACGAAATCAAAATTAAGAGAACCAGCCACCAATTGTCTCCGTCGTTCGATTCCAAAGTCCAGAGAAGAAGTCACCGATTCCTCTCATAGAGAGAACAAACCAATTTGAACGATCCACATCTTCTTGAATAACAACAGGTACAGTTTGCCGCTGTTCATGGGCATTTGTAAGAAATTCGTAGTCACCTTCACCTTGGTACTCGACCATGGCATAACCGACCGTTTGCCCGGCTTCAATCGGTGCATCAATCGTGCCATCTTCATTTAGCGCATCCGGATCAAGCGTAAAAGAAACTTCATATAGTTCTTCTTCACCTTCTTGAATCGGGAGCACAAGCTGTTCACCCGCTGCAATTGCCACCTCTTGCTCCTGACCATTCGGCACTTCAAGCATCATATGTTCAGAATCTTGATCACCTTCGGCAATCATTTCCGTCTCAACAAACTCTTCAAAGCCATAATCGTAAAGCGTTGCTGTTTGGTTAAAACGTTCTTCATGACTTTCCGTTCTCATGACAACCGATAACAAACGCGTGCCATCTTGCTCAACGGTTCCTGTAAACGCACTTCCAGCCCGAGAAGTCGAGCCTGTCTTCAGACCGTCAACACCGTCATACTCTTGCCCGAGACCTGGTAACATCCGATTCCAATTGAGCATCGTGATTTCATCGTTTGTTCCTTCACGAAATTGCATTTGCGGAATGCTTGCTGTATCTAAAATCTCAGGGTATTCGGTAATAAGACGGTACGCTAATGTCGCAGTATCCCGAGCTGACATTTCATTTTCTGCATTTTCATCCGTGCCTTCAGGATGGAAACCTTGCATGCTGGCATTGTTCAACCCTGTAGAGTTTACAAATACGGTATCATCCAACCCTAATTCACTTGCCGTTTCATTCATTAAGTCAACGAAGGCCGCTTCACTGCCAGATACCGCTTCTGCAAGAGCAATTGTTGATCCGTTTGCTGAATAAATCGCCATCGATTCATACAGTTCTTCAATTGTATATGTTGTATCAGTACGCAAAAACACATTAGAAAGTACCGTATCTTGCGATAATAACGCAATTTCATCTGTAACAGATACTTCATCATCCCAAGAGAGTTCCCCTGCATCAATTGCACGGTTCACCAAGTATTCGGTCATCATTTTTGACATACTTGCTACCGGTAACTGTGTATCAATCTCATCACCATGAAGAATGACCCCGCTATTCATATCAACGAGAATCGAAGCGTCTGCTTGCAATTCAGGACTTTGAGCTTCCGCTGATATTGGTGTTGCTATCGTTGTGAGTAAAGCTGTAGCAGCAATCAAGCTTATGTATGTATGTTTCGGTTTCGTTATAAGTTTCTTCATCATTAATTAGCACCTCCGAGGTGTAGTTCACTGAACTTGTCCAGACGTAATTTTACCATATTTGCATCGGAAAGAATAGGCGAGCTTGGACAAAAAAAAGTCCCGGGATATTTCCCGGGAAATGATCGTTAAAGGCTATAATTTGGCGCTTCTTTCGTAATCTGAACGTCGTGAGGATGACTTTCTTTCAACGATGCATTCGTAATCTTCACAAATTGTCCATGTTCTCGTAACAGTTCAAGGCTTTCTGTACCACAATAACCCATTCCTGCTCTCATACCGCCTGTCATTTGATAAAGTGTATCTGCCAATGGTCCTTTATATGCAATTCGACCTTCAATGCCTTCAGGTACAAACTTTTTATTTTCTTCTTGGAAATACCGATCATTACTTCCTTTTTCCATCGCTCCAAGAGAACCCATTCCTCGGTAAACTTTAAACTGACGTCCTTGATAAATCTCCGTCTCTCCAGGACTTTCAGTCGTTCCGGCAAGCATGCTACCGAGCATAACTGCATTTGCACCCGCTGCCAAAGCCTTCACAATATCTCCAGAGTATTTAATTCCTCCGTCAGCAATGATCGGCACATCATGTTTCACCGCTTCTTGTGCACAATCATAAACCGCTGTAATTTGTGGTACACCGACACCTGCAACAACGCGCGTTGTGCAAATCGACCTGGGCCAATACCGACTTTTACAACGTCTGCACCAGCTTTAATTAAATCTCTTGTCCCTTCAGCTGTAGCGACGTTCCCGACAATGAGTGTAATGTCCGGATACTGACTGCGTATTTCTGCCACTTGATCGAGTACACCTTTGGAATGACCGTGAGCAGTATCAATAACAAGTGCATCAACATCTGCATCAGCCAGCGCTTTCACGCGGACTGCAGTATCTTTAGACACACCAACCGCTGCGGCAACAAGAAGACGACCTTGGCTGTCTTTCGCTGAATGAGGAAATTCAATTGCTTTTTCTATATCTTTAATCGTAATTAACCCTTTTAATGTCATATCATCGTCGACGAGGGGCAATTTTTCGATCTTATACTTCTGTAAAATCTTCTCCGCTTCATTCAAGGTAGTCCCAACAGATGCGGTCACGAGATTATCTTGGGTCATCACTTCATCAATCGTAATCGCGTAGTCTTCAATAAAACGCAAGTCCCGATTCGTAATGATGCCGACAAGTTTTTGGTGTTCATCAACGATCGGAACACCTGAAATGCGATATTTCCCCATGAGATGCTCCGCATCAAACACTTGCCGATCTCTTGTGAGGTAAAAAGGATCGGTGATAACACCGCTCTCTGAGCGTTTCACACGATCGACCATTTCCGCTTGTTCTTCCACTGACATGTTCTTGTGAATCACACCAAGTCCACCTTCACGTGCCATGGCAATCGCCATTCCAGCCTCAGTGACCGTATCCATGCCAGCACTTAAGATCGGAATATTTAGCGGTAGCTTCTTTGTCAACTGCGTCGATATATTAACATTTCTAGGATGAATTTCTGACCTTGCCGGAACGAGCAGTACATCGTCAAACGTTAATCCTTCTTTTGCAAACTTATCCTCTCTCATTGAAGCTCCACCCTTTCTTCGATCACACGTGTATTTTGTACAAAAACGGGGACAGTAATTCTTAACAGCAATAGTATTTTTCCTATTTTATCACGTTTTCCAACGTTTTTATTGCTAGGAAGAGAAGTTCTAACTTTCAAACAATGATTGGGGTGCTCACATTGGAACCACTTGATACTTTGCAAGCGTTTACGACGACCGACCATTTGCAACCCGCATTGCAAAGCCTTTACGAGCGCGTTGGTTTTAGCGATCCACTCCCCAAAAAATATGCGTATGCCAATACATTACCGTTTTTGCATCGGTATCTACAAGCGCGACGACTTTTAGCGTCGACCGGTCAGAATGACATCCATATTCAGCCTCTGCTCCTATACTATAGCTTTACCGAATTTATGAAAGCTATTGTCTTATTTCATGATCCTGAATATCCGTCCACGACTTCTGTGCTTCAACACGGTGTGAGTACGAGAAAGCGTAAGAAAAAAGATTATCGGTTTATTGATGATGAAGTGAAAATTCAACAAAATGGATTACTTCCACTTCTTAACCGCAAAATGTTTCACGTGAAAATGAATGATGGCGAACGATTTACGATGGGGAAACTATTCAGAGAGCTCGATGAGTTGAAAGCCATTCTTCAGCACGATCGTCGTCTGTCAAACCAACATAAAGATGCTCGAAACCTTCCTCCTTTGTTCGTACATTATCTAATCCTCTATAATTTGAGCATGATATGTCGTTATGAAACCGAATGGTGGGGAGAACTCATTTCATCACGCTCGTCTATTGATCTGCCGCTAATTGAACACTACTTGCGCATCGCCCCACTTCACATTTGTGAGGAGATTGCAATCGAAATGCGCAAACACCTCATAAGAGATTGATCGATATATGTTGAATTATAAACGTTCCCTTCCGCATGGAGCTGAGTGAGCAATACTATATGGAATGAACGAAACCTTATCCTGCTCAGCACCGTTAGTTGTTGCTTTCCACTGCTGGCGTATGGTTGTAGTCCGGACTACAAGTGCAACATCGGTGGTCAAAGTACGCCCACCGTGTTTTCTATGTACTCCAGAGCATAAGGGCGACATCGGTGGCGAAACCTCTGCCACCGTGTTTTCTTTACAGTCCAGACTATAAGGGCAACATCGGTGGTCAAAATACGCCACCGTGTTTTCTTTACACTCCAGAGCATAAGGGCGACACGGTTCACGTTTCTGCTACTGGTTATGATGTTAAAACAAGTCCAAATGCCCCATATATTCATTTAAGTGACAATCGGGAAAGAAAAATCATGATTTTAAACGTGAATGCGCACATAAATGGTGTCAACTGTCACAAATATTGCGATTTGTGACAGTTGCGTGCCGAAAGTACCCGGTTTGAGGCTGAATTGTCACATAAGTGACGCCCATCACATGCTTGTGTCAGGTGGTGACCATATTTTTTCAAGAACCAATGGGAAGCTTGGTAAAGTGTAAACTGTGCTCGAGTTGCGACCGAACTGTTCTCAAGTTGGGGGAAATCGCAGAAAAAGCGATATATTCACCTAAACTAGGGAACAGAATGAGCAAACTCGGGAACAGATCACCGGGTCAGTTGTACATCCCTGCCCCGAAGTACTCACAAGCTGTCGGCCCGAACCGCGTCCGATTTGGCTTCGGTCCGGCTCGGGCCGACAGGGTACTCGCATTTGGGCATTGAATCTGCGCTCCAGTTGGAACAAACTGCGTGCAAAATGGAAGTCAGCACCGCGCTACCCCTCCAACCCACTAGCGCAAACAATAAACAAAAAACGGACGCTCTCCAATAATAAGAGCGTCCGTTTTTAATCTATTCTTCTTCTGTTGGATCTTCTTCTGCATTTTCTACTTCTTCAGTCGGTGCTTCTTCCTCTTCGCCATCGATGTCTTCGTCTTCATCGACTTCAATTGGAGCGACAGTAGAAACTTCTTCGTCATCACTAACACGGATCAGTGTTACTCCTTGTGCATAACGACCGAGTGTGGATATCTCATCCGACTTTATGCGAATGAGCACGCCTTTAATTGTGATCAGCATTAAATCGAAGTCATCATCAATGACTCGTAGAGACACAATGTGTCCGGTGCGGTCCGTCAACGTTGACGCTCGAAGACCTTTACCACCCCGATTTTGGATGCGGAATTCGTCTTCGTTTGTGCGTTTTCCGTAACCCTTATTGGACACAATGAGCACTTTCTGACCAGCCTTCACGATGTCCATACCGACAACTTGATCATCATGATCTAATGAGATGGCTTTCACACCACCTGCTGTCCGGCCCATTGAACGCACATCATCTTCTTGGAAACGAATCGCCATTGCTTTTTGCGTGCCAATGATCACATCACTTTGGCCATCTGTTAGACGTACACCGTGCAATTCATCATCGTCACGAAGATTGATTGCAAACAGCCCGCCTTTTCGAATGTTCGCGTATGCAGACAGTGGCGTGCGTTTGGAAATCCCTCTTTTCGTCAAGAAGAACAGGTACTTGTCATCACTGAATTCATCGATTGGAATGACCGTACTGATCTCTTCCCCTTTTTCAATTTGCAAAAGGTTGATGATCGGAATGCCTTTCGCCGTTCGCGAAAGGTCAGGAATTTCATAGCCTTTGAGACGATACACTTTCCCTTTATTCGTAAAGAAGAGAATCGTGCGGTGCGAATTCGTCGTGAACAGATGCTCGACGAAGTCCCCGTCGTTCGTTCCCATTCCTTGAATACCTCGTCCACCACGACGCTGACTTTTGTACGTCGTAATTGGCAGCCGTTTAATATATCCTTCATGCGTTACTGTAATAACAACGTTCTGTTGCGGAATGAGATCCTCATCTTCAAGCACATTTTCACTCGCATGAATCGCTGTGCGTCGTTCGTCGTTAAAACGCTCTTTCACTTCAAGCAATTCTTCGCGAATAAGGTCGAGCACTTTCTCATCGTCAGCAAGAATGGCTCGTAGCTCTTGAATACGAGCGAGCAACTCATTGTACTCATTCTCAATTTTATCTCGCTCAAGACCAGTTAAACGTTGCAAGCGCATATCAAGAATGGCTTGTGCTTGTTCGTGGGACAACTCATAGTTCTCCATCAAGCCGTTGCGCGCAATGTCGGCCGTTTCAGAAGCACGAATGAGGGCAATAATCTCATCAATATGGTCAAGTGCAATTCGAAGACCTTCAAGAATATGGGCACGTGCTTCCGCTTTGTTCAAATCAAATTGCGTCCGGCGGCGGATCACTTCGACTTGATGGTCTAAGTAGTGTTCTAGTGTTTGTTTAAGGTTAAGCACTTTCGGTTGCCCATTTACAAGCGCAAGCAAGTTAACGCCAAACGTCGTTTGTAATGCCGTTAACTTGTACAAGTTATTTAGCAATACGTTCGCATTGGCGTCTTTTCGAACCTCTATGACAATTCTCATCCCTTGACGAGCAGACTCATCGCGTAAATCCGTAATGCCTTCAATCTTCTTCTCACGAACAAGTTCAGCAATTTTTTCAACAAGGCGTGCTTTGTTCACTTGATACGGAAGCTCAGTCACAATAATTTCTTCTTTGCCGTTCGCTTTTTGGTCAATATGAACGTTCGCCCTCAAAGTAATGGATCCGCGCCCGGTTTGGTACGCCTTTCGGATTCCACTGCGCCCCATAATTAAACCTGCTGTTGGGAAGTCAGGTCCTGGGATATAGTCCATCAGTTCTTGTATCGTAATCTCTTTATTATGGCTATAAGCAAGTAAGCCGTCAATGACTTCTCCAAGCTGATGAGGGGGATGTTCGTTGCCATTCCTACAGCAATTCCTGATGCACCGTTCACGAGCAAGTTCGGGAATCGCGCAGGTAAGACAACGGGTTCACGTTCAGCCCCGTCGTAATTATCTTGGTAGTCAATCGTATCTTTTTTAATGTCCCGGACGAGTTCCATCGAGATCTTCGACATTTTCGCCTCGGTATACCGCATGGCTGCAGCAGAGTCCCCATCTACTGAACCGAAGTTTCCGTGTCCATCAACAAGCATATAGCGGTAGCTGAAGTCTTGTGCCATACGAACCATCGTCTCATACACCGCTGAATCACCGTGAGGGTGGTACTTACCAATCACATCCCCGACAATTCTTGCTGACTTCTTGTATGCTTTATCTGGCGTCATGCCGAGTTCATTCATAGCGTACAAAATACGTCGATGAACGGGTTTCATCCCGTCACGAACATCTGGCAGGGCACGGCTGACAATGACACTCATTGCATAGTCAAGAAATGATGTTTGCATCTCTTGGCTAATGTTAATTTCATGAATTCTTGATTCTTGGTCTGCCATCCTCTTACCTCCAATTTCTTAGAACACTGCGAAATGTTCGTTACACGTCCAAGTTCTTCACGTATTCCGCATTTTCTTGGATAAATTCACGACGTGGTTCTACACGATCACCCATCAATGTTTCAAACACTTGATCCGCGAGCATAGCGTCTTCTAACGTCACTTGAAGAAGTGTACGTACTTCTGGGTCCATCGTTGTTTCCCATAACTGTTCTGCGTTCATCTCTCCAAGACCCTTATACCGTTGAACATCAGGCTTTGGTGTTTCTGGCCACTCATGAAGCGTATCAGCTAGTTCTTTATCAGAATGTACATACGTAATCTTTTTCCCTTGTTTGATCTGGAACAAAGGAGGTTGTGCGATATACACGTAGCCTTTTTCAATAAGCGGGCGCATGAAACGATAGAAAAACGTTAGGATGAGGGTACGAATATGCGCACCATCGACATCTGCATCAGTCATGAGCATAATTTTATGGTATCTTGCTTTTTCAATATCAAATTCATCGGCAATTCCTGTTCCTAATGCCGTAATTATCGTTCGAATCTCATTGTTGGCAAGGATCTTATCTAATCTTGCTTTCTCGACGTTTAGAATCTTCCTCGTAACGGGAGAATCGCTTGAAAATGACGATCTCGTCCCATTTTCGCGGATCCACCAGCTGAATCACCCTCAACGATATACAGTTCACTAATGGCTGCATCCCTTGAGGAGCAGTCGGCAAGCTTACCAGGCAAGGCACCGACATCGAGTGCACTTTTTCGACGCGTAAGGTCACGTGCTTTTTTCGCGGCTTCTCTCGCTCTTGAAGCTGTTATCCCTTTCTCAACAATGAGCCGGGCTGTGTCCGGGTTTTCTGCAAGAAAACGTGCGAACAATGTGCTGAACTGTTGATCAGTAATTGTTCTTGCTTCACTATTTCCAAGTTTCGTCTTCGTCTGACCTTCGAATTGTGGATCGGGGATTTTGACAGAAATAATTGCTGTTAAACCTTCCCGAACGTCCTCACCAACAAGGTTCGGATCATTTTCTTTAAACAGTTGGTTCTGTCTTGCATAATTGTTAATCACACGGGTGAGTGCCGTTTTAAACCCTGACTCGTGCGTTCCACCTTCGTGTGTATTGATGTTATTGGCAAACGAGTAAATACTGCTCGTAAAACTGTCGTTGTATTGAACGGCGATTTCGACACTCATGCCGTCTTGCTCGCTTTCAATGAAGATCGGCGGATCATGTAGAGGCTCTTTGGAACGATTTATATACTCTACAAATGAGCGAATTCCGCCTTCATAGTAATACTTCTTCTGAGATGGTTCTTCATCACGCTCATCGGTAAAAATGATGCTTAATCCTTTGTTCAGAAACGCCAGTTCTCGAATCCGTGTTTGCAGTATTTCTGCTTCATAAACGGTTGACTCTGTGAAAATCGACGGGTCCGGCTTGAAATGAACACGCGTACCTGTCAGTTCCGTTTCTCCAATCACAGAAATGTCCCCTTGTGGTTGGCCTTTCCGATAATCTTGATAGTGAATTTGCCCGTTTCTGTACACATGAACTTCAAGATGTTCTGATAACGCGTTTACAACAGACGCGCCTACACCGTGAAGGCCACCAGACACTTTGTACCCTCCGGCACCAAATTTTCCGCCCGCATGCAAGACCGTCATAATAACTTCTAAAGCTGGTCGGCCGGTTTTTTCTTGCGTATCTACAGGAATTCCACGGCCATTATCGGTCACAGTAATGCTGTTATCTTTCTCTAGCACAATATTAATCTCATCCGCATATCCAGCCATGGCTTCGTCGATGCTATTATCAACGATTTCCCATACGAGATGATGCAAACCTCTTGGACCTGTAGAACCTATATACATTCCCGGTCGTTTACGAACTGGATCAAGCCCTTCGAGAACTTGAATTTGACTAGCATCATAAGAGTGTTCAATCGACAATCTATTCACCTTCGCTTCTGTCAGGTATTCAGGGGGCAAGTCTATAGAGACATGCCCTGTCATTTTGTTGCTATTGGCACATGACGGTAACGATCACACCACTCAAAAAAGAAAATTAGACGGGATCATCTTCCTCATGCAAGGAATCGTGTCCTTGCACTGCCCGTCGCTTCAATGTCACCGACGATATGGGTGAGTAGAAGACTTTTGTATCTGTGATGACAACCGACTTTGTCCCCTCTTCACTAATGTGTACGACATCTTCTTTTGGCACGTGAGCCAAAAAATTATCGGTATGCAAAGACGTATCTTCTTCGTCGTAATTCAAGATTGCAACAACATCTTTTGATTGAATCACCGCATAGCCACCAAGATGTAGGAACAAATCAACCACCTCACTTTTACACAATCCATATATGTTCGTTTATTTAATCAAGCAAAGAAATGCGTCCATTTTGCACGTCGTACCTCTTTGCTTGTTGCAACGTATGATGTTCAATCCCAGAAACATTCGTCGTCGTTACGAATGTTTGGACTTTGCCTTGGATCGCATTCAGGAGATGTGACTGCCGGTGGTCATCAAGCTCACTCAGCACATCGTCCAATAGCAATATCGGCGGGTCCCCAGTCGCTTCAGTAATCAGTTCTATCTCTGCTAGCTTTAAAGATAGAGCCGCGGTTCGTTGTTGGCCTTGTGAGCCATATGTGCCAACGTCCCGGTCGTTTACATAGATTAAAACATCTTCCCGATGAGGCCGACGAGGCTAAGCCTCTGCGGATCTCTTGATCTTTCTTCTGCACGTACTGATTCGTATACGCCTCTTGCAATTGTGTCAAACTCAAGTCGCCATCCACATCTGCAGATGCTTCGTACTGGAGCTGCAGTTGTTCAAGGTTTCGGCTAATTTGTTCATGAATCTCTTTTGCCCAAGATTCAAGCTGACGAATAAACGCTAATCGGCGATGAACGACTTTCGCTGCGACTGTAGCCAGTTGCTCCGTAAGCACATCCAACATGACGTGATCTGGAGATTTGGCACGCCAAAAATCTTTTAACAGTTGGTTTCTTTGTTTCAACGTTTTATGGTACTGGGATAAATCGTGAAGGTAAACATTACTAATCTGCCCAATTTCCATGTCAATAAAACGTCTCCGTTGCTTTGGTCCGCCCTTTACAAGATTCAAATCTTCAGGAGCAAACATCACCACATTTAACGCACCGATGTATTCACTAAGACGACGCTGTTCAAGATGGTTGATCTTTGCGCGTTTTCCTTGCCCGGAGAACTGAACATCAAGTGTGAGTGGTCCGACACGTTTCTCCACTGCTCCGTGGATCCGTGCGTACTCTTCCCCCCAAGCAATTAATTCACGATCTTTAGATGTTCGATGAGATTTCGCAAAACCTAGCACATATAAGGTTTCTAAAATATTCGTTTTCCCTTGTGCATTTTCACCGAGAAAAAGGATGACGGAATCATCAAAGAGAAGAGTATGTGTGTCGAGATTCCGATAGCCGCTCACTGACAATTCACGTACAAACACAGTTTATGCTCCTTCTCATTTAGGCGCCATCATCGGTGTGAGCGACGACAAAAGACCCCGCATCTTCTACTTGGACGAGATCACCGGGATATAACTTTCTCCCTCTGCGCTCTTCAGGTTCTCCGTTCACACGCACATCGTACTCAGCAAGAATCATCTTCACCATCCTCCTGTACCAACGACGCCTCCCTGTTTTAAGAGCTGCCCTAAGGTAATGTATTCAGTCTGTATCGTCACTTTCTCTGTCATGGTCTACACCTTTCTCGGTTGCGATCTCTATTCGAACATTCGCATCCAATCTTTATTTTACTAGAAATTATCTTCGAGCGCCAAAAAATTTAAGAGATTTCTCGAAATGAGGTCCATCTGCACAAACATCCAAACAAATAAAAGCTCTAAAAGAACAAGTTCTGTTCTTAAAGAGCTCTCGATTAGTTCGTACGTACGGGTGAAAAGAGATGAGTCATTTGGTTATGGTCCGTCGGCCGAATGACGAATGGACTCATTGAACCGGTAAACATAATCGAGATCGATTCGCTGTCGATCACCTTTAATGCATCAGAGATATTCTTCCCGTTAAAGGCAATACGTAATTCTTCTCCATCCATCATTTCTGCGGTTAATTGCTCTTTCACTTTCCCAACTTCAGCAGAAACGGATGTAATTTCGACATCACCGTCAGAACTTATCCTCATGTGGATAACATTATTTTTTGCTTCTCGTGATAACAGCATGGCACGATCAAGCGCTTGATTCAATGGTTTTGTGGATAACGTCAACGTCATCTTTCCCGATTGAGGAATCATATTGTTTGTGAGCGGGAACTTGCCGTCTAAGAGACGTGAGTAAAATAACAGATTTTCCATCTTAAACAATACTTGTGTCTTTTCTAACACGACAGTGACCGGGGTCTCATCGTCTTTTAAGATCCTGCTCAATTCAACAAGACTCTTTCCAGGAATGATCACATTTGTAAAATCTAACTCATCACTCGTATCTACAGTTGCACTGCGCATCGCTAAGCGGTGGCTATCTGTCGCTGTAGCCGTAAGTTGTTGGTTCTCAACATCGAAATTAACTCCCGTTAACACCGGCCTCGTTTCTTGAGAGGAAACAGCAAAAACGGTTTGACGAATCATGTCTTTTAGCAGGTGTTGGGGCAATGTCAAGCGGTTGTCTTCGGGTAGTTCTGGCAACCTTGGATAATCGTCTGGATCGTAGCCATTCAAGTTGAATACGACCGCGTTAGATTGGATGGTTGCAGCCATTTGTCCGTCCTTTTGCAAGGTAAGGGATTCTCCAGGCATTTTTTTAACGATATCAGTGAAATATTTCTCTTGAAGGACGAGTTGACCTTCTTCATGAACCGTCATATATTCTCGTTCTTCATCCCCGAGAGGAATAAAGGTTTCAATCGAAATATCAGAGTCACTTCCAGTTAATGTGACGCCTTCTTGTGTCGCAACGATTTTAATTCCTGTAAGAATTTGTATCGTTGTTCTGGAAGATACAGCTTTACTTACATATTGAACCGCAGTCACAAATGTATTTGTATCGATGGTCAGGTGCATAATTCATCTCCCCGTGTGCCATTAATTTCAGGAATAGACAGCTAAAAGCTGTAATAATTATATAGATTTTTAAATCGTAGTAGTAGTATATGCTGTGAAAGATGTGGATAAGCTAGTAAAACCTATACATATCAACGTTTAGAGCGTGTGGATGAACTGTGTATAACTTCGTATAAATAAGAGCACTTATTCACACGCTCATTGCTTGATTTTTTCGGTAATCTCGTTAATTTGTGCTTGGACGTGAGTATCTTCTGCAAACAACTTCGTAATCTTTTCATGCGCATGGATGACTGTCGTGTGGTCTCGACCGCCAAATTTCTCACCAATTTTCGGCAGTGAGAAGTCCGTCATTTCTCGTGATAAATACATAGCAATTTGCCGAGCATGGGCGATGGACTTCGTTCGTTTTTTAGCCGTTAACTCCTCGATCTTTAACTGGAAATATGCAGCAACGTGTGACTGAATGTCTTCGATCCCGATTGTTCTAGGCTTTGCACTTGGAATGATATCTTTCAACGCCTCTGCAGCTAAATCCGCATTCATATCTTCATTAATTAAGGATGAGTACGCCACAACACGGATGAGTGCGCCTTCTAGCTCTCGGATGTTCGTATCAATTTGATTGGCGATATAGAGCATCACTTCATTTGGAATATCGAGCATGTCAGCTTTTGCTTTTTTACGGAGTATCGCAATTCTTGTTTCAAGATCAGGCGGTGTAATGTCGGTAATTAATCCCCATTCAAAGCGGGATCTCAGGCGGTCTTCTAGTGTTGGAATCTCTTTTGGCGGTCGATCACTTGAGATGACAATTTGCTTGGAATCTTCATGAAGCGCATTGAACGTGTGGAAAAATTCTTCTTGTGTTTGTTCTTTTCCCGCTAAAAATTGAATATCATCAATAAGAAGCACGTCGACATTTCGATATTTATTACGGAAATTGTCGCCGCGGTTGTCGCGAATGGCATTAATAAACTCATTCGTAAATTTCTCAGAAGATAAATAAACGACGCGAGCTCCAGGGTTATGTTCAATCACGTAATGTCCAATGGCGTGCATAAGGTGGGTCTTCCCCAAACCAACGCCCCCGTAGATAAACAACGGATTGTACGCTTTAGCCGGTGCTTCTGCGACGGCGAGTGAGGCTGCATGAGCAAACCGGTTTCCTGATCCAATAACAAACGTATTAAACGTATATTTGTCATTAAGCGGCGCATCTTCACGTTGTACGATTTGGCGCTGTTGTTGCGTCATGTCTTTTTTTGTATCTTTTTCTGATTGAGTGGCTTGACTGTCTGGCGTAGTGTCATACACCCGCTCTTGTGGAATCACAAACTTCACATCATATTTAGAACCTGTAATTTCTTCAACAGTACTGGCAATAATGACGGAATAACGATCTTCTAACCAATCTTTAGCGAATTCGTTCGGTGCAGCAATGAGCAAGGTGTCTTCTTTCAGCTCCAATGGCTCCGTTGCTTTTAGCCATGTTTCATAACTAGGCTTGCTAACCCGTTCTTTAACGGTTAACAGTGTCTTTTCCCAAAGATCTGTCAAGTGCTCCAATGGTAACGGCCCCCTCCTTTTACGTACTTTGGTATAGCCTCTCTACACAATCTATATATCGCTCATTCAAACTAGAAAAGGGAGGTACCCTTTCGTTCGTGTGAAAAAGCTTCCTACTCATCACTTGTTTTGAAGTAAGGAAGCTTTCTGATTCTACATGCTTAAGATACGTTTCGTCCACATGCAAAATCTCTAGTCATTCGAGTAGTTTCAACAGTTCTTCACAATATGCACTGGCGTGTGGACAACAGTATAAAGAACCTGTGGACTTTATCCACATAGATATACACAGGCTGTGGATGAACGAATTTCGTTCGGTTAAGTTTTCAAGAAAACATGTTAATCATATCAAAAATAAAGAGGGGCTTCAACGGGTAATAATAAAGTTATCCACACCATCCAGTGAGGATTTTTGTTTCATTTTCCACAACATGGGATATGTGGACAACCTGTCGATGAGTGTGTCGATAAAAATCGAGACCACCCACATTCTGAAAATGGCTGTGTGGATAACTGTCGAAAATCCTTATGTTTTTAGGAAAAATGTCGAATCAATACGTGTGGATGAAGATGGAAAAGAAATCAAGCAAAGTGAATTGCGAAGAAGAATTTACGTGCGGTATTGACAGATGAGTGGATCTGTCTGTATACTTTTTTAGAATGCCTGAATATGGATTGATTTGAGGAGGTGGCTTGCGATGTCAAAGAAAACATTTCAACCGAATAATCGTAAGCGGAAGAAAGTTCATGGTTTTCGTTCTCGCATGAGCACGAAAAACGGTCGTCTCGTACTAAAGCGTAGACGTCAAAAAGGACGTAAAGTTCTTTCTGCATAAGGCCACTGTCGCTTCAGTGGTCTTTTTTCTCATTTGAGTGAGACCATTGTACATATATTGACTAAATGAGGTTTAAGAGATTTTATGAAAAAAGCCTATCGAATTAAAGATCAAGAAGAGTTTGCTGCGATTTTTAAGCATGGAAAGACAGCCGCGAATCGTCAGTTCGTCATTTACGTGCTAGACAAGCCGGACCAACAGCATTTTCGCGTCGGTTTCACCGTAGGAAGAAAAGTTGGGAATGCAGTCACTAGAAATTATTTGAAGCGCTGGATGAGGGAACTTATGAGAGCGCATGCAGACCAAATTGAACAAGATAAAGATTACGTTCTTATTGCAAGAAAAGCGCTTTTGAGTATGGATTATGAGGCTGCTGGTAAAAGTCTAAAGCACGTACTTAAACGAGCAGAAGTATGGAGAAAATGTTAACACCATTGAAACCGAGTCCGTTTCTCTATATCTTTAAGGATAGAGTATTCACCAAGGAGGATGTACGCGTTGCGAAAGAAATTATCACTGGCAGCGATTCTAATAGCTGTAACCGCATTAATGACGGGGTGTTTCAGCCTTGATCAACCGATGGATGGCAACCCAGAAGGCATTTGGGATACCTTCTTTGTTTTTCCCCTCTATTGGCTAATGGTAAACATTGCTGAAGCGACGGGGCAAAACTATGGACTTGCGATTATTGTCGTTACGCTTATTTTAAGAATCTTGATTCTGCCACTTATGATTAAGCAGACAAAAAGTACGAAGGCGATGCAGGAAATTCAACCTGAATTGCTGAAATTAAGAGAGAAGTATAGCGCCAAAGATCAAAAGACGCAGCAAAAGTTGCAGCAAGAAACGATGAGCTTGTTTACAGAAAACAGCATTAATCCGCTCGCCGGTTGTTTGCCTCTATTCATACAAATGCCGATTCTCATTGCATTTTATCACGCAATTATGCGTACGTATGAAATTCGAGAGCACGATTTTTTATGGTTCCAGCTTGGTGAACCCGATTTTATTTTGCCAATCATTGCAGTTGTGACGACCTTCTTACAGCAGAAGATGATGATGGTAAACAACATGAACCCACAAATGCAAATTTTGCTATACATGATGCCGATCATGATCGGGGTTTTTGCTTTCTTCTTCCCATCAGCACTCGCACTGTACTGGGTAGTCGGTAACATTTTCATGATTGCACAAACGTACTTTATTACTGGACCAGGTGCGCAAAAACGTAAAGACGAAAAAAAGAATCCGGGAGGAGCTAAATAGTCATGAAACCATTTCGGTGTCAGGAAAGACGGTTGAAGAAGCGTTAGATAACGGGCTTACACAACTACAGGTCAGTCGTGAACGAGTCGAATACGTTGAAATCCAGTCACCGAAAAAAGGGTTTTTAAATCTTTTTAGCAAACCGGCAATTTTAGAAATCACGGTTAAACCGGATCCTATTGAAGAAGCGCGTTCGTTCCTTTCAACGATTTTAGAATGTATGCAAGTCGACCTGACAATTGATATTCATCAATTAAAAGAGAATGAAGCACGATTTAATCTTGAAGGTGAAGACGTTGGCATTACGATTGGCAAGCGTGGGCAGACACTTGAATCATTACAGTATTTGACCAACTTAGCAGCGAATCGTCATGCGGATCGCTTTTATCGCATTGAATTGGATGCAGAGAATTACCGCGAACGTCGCCAGAAAACGTTAGAACAGCTTGCATTTAGGCTTGCAGAAAAGGCGAAACGAACGAAACGAAAAGTAACGCTCGAACCGATGCAAGCGAAAGAGCGAAAGCTCATTCACCAGACATTACAAAAAGATCGAGCTATTGAAACCTTCTCTGATGGGAAGGAACCACGACGTCATATTGTTATCGCCCCAAAAACCACTGATCTTAGTTGCGATCAGTGGTTTTTTGATGCAATCTATGGGGGATGAACTTAAAATTTTCCTTATTTGCGCTGTTGGGTGTTGGGTTAGAGGGGTAGCGCGGTGCCATTTTTCGTGCTAGTTTACTCGTTCTGTAGTTTAACGATTTCAGCGCTCATTTCGCTAAACTCCTGCGCAGTTTGTTCCAACTGGAGCGCAGATTCAATGCTAACAACCTGTCGGTCCCAGCGGGACCGACACGAAACCGGTATCGGTTCGGCGCGACTCGCGCCCAGGTGTTGTTGGCACCATGAGCGGGGCGATAGCTGTAAGTCTACCATGGGAAGCCCAAAGTATAAGCGCATCAATCCGTTCGGTGGTGTGAGAGGTCGGGGGTTAATTACCCCTCCTACTCGATTTTAGGAGCTTATCTCCGCCGGTCCCCGTGGTTGATAAATGCCCGAATGTGTACTAACGACCGTTTGCATGTCTGAACTTCGCGAGTTGTGGATAAAACGAAAAGAGGACAGGTGGGAATATCCACATGTGGAAAAAACAAGCGTCACAAAGTTGTCCACACAACAATGGTTTGATCTTTTTTCATGTGTTATCCTAAGGAGATGTGAAGTGAATCGTATCGGAGGTAGAAATGATGGAATGGGATACAATAGCGGCGATTTCGACTCCTCCTGGTGAGGGTGCGATTGCGATTATTCGCCTGAGTGGAGACGGTGCCATGAAAATTGGTGACCGTTTATATCGAGGCAAAACAGCGCTTCAAGACGTAGACACCCATACGATTAATTATGGTCATCTCGTTCACCCAACGCATGAAGAAGTCATTGAAGAAGTGATGGTGTCAGTATTGCATGCGCCGAGAACTTTTACGAAAGAAGATATGATTGAAATTAACGTCCACGGGGGCGTAGTTTCTGCCGATCGGGTATTGCAGCATGTGTTGGCTGAAGGAGCACGACTCGCTGAACCAGGTGAGTTCACAAAACGTGCGTTCTTAAATGGTAGAATTGACTTGTCACAGGCAGAAGGCGTTATGGACATGATCCGTGCAAAGACAGACCGAGCAATGTCTGTGGCGATGAAACAGCTTGAAGGGCGTTTAGCTCGAGAAATTAAACACCTTCGTCAACAGTTACTTGAAGGAATTGCGAGTGTAGAAGTGAACATTGATTATCCGGAGTATGATGCCGACGATGTGACATTGACTTCTTTATATACACAAATCCAAGCCGTGGATGTTGAGATTGATAAACTACTCAAGACAGCAAAACAAGGAAAGATACTACGTGAAGGGTTAGCAACGGCGATTATCGGACGTCCGAACGTCGGGAAATCCTCACTTTTAAATACACTTGTCCAAGACGCTAAAGCGATTGTGACTGATATTCCTGGAACGACCCGGGATGTGCTCGAAGAATATGTGAATGTGAACGGGGTACCGCTCAGACTAATCGATACAGCAGGGATTCGCGATACGGAAGATACTGTAGAAAAAATCGGTGTCGAACGTTCACGTCAAGCATTGCAAGATGCGGAGTTGATCCTGCTCGTCTTTAATGCGAATGAGCCGCTCACTAAAGAAGACGAAGCGCTCATTGAAGCGAGTATTGATTTTGATGTGATCGTCGTTTTAAACAAAACCGATTTGCCAAAGCAAATTGACGAAGAACGTTTGCAACAGTTAGTGCCGAACCGGCCAATCGTGCGCACGGCATTATTGCAAGAAGAGGGTGTTAGTGCGCTTGAAGAAGCAATTGGTTCCTTGTTTTTGAGCAGGGAGTTGAGGCGATTGACATGAATTATGTATCCAATACTCGGCACATTGCTTTGCTACATCAAGCAAAGACATCCATTCATGAAGCATTAACGTCTGCTGAAGATGGCATGCCGATTGACATGGTACAAATAGACGTTACGAGGGCGTGGGAACAACTCGGCGAAATTGTTGGAGAGACTGCGCCTGACCAATTGATTGATCAACTGTTTTCACAGTTTTGTTTAGGAAAATAAAAGGAGGAGAAAACGATGGCATTTGAACACGGAAATTATGACGTAATTGTCATTGGTGCTGGTCATGCAGGGCGGAGTCGGGACTTGCTGCTGCTAGAATGGGTGCAAACACACTCATGCTCACATTGAATTTGGATGCAGTTGCTTATATGCCTTGCAACCCTTCGGTTGGTGGCCCGGCAAAGGGGATCGTCGTTCGCGAAATTGATGCGCTAGGCGGCGAAATGGCACGAAACATTGACCAAACGTATATTCAAATGAGAATGCTGAACACGGGGAAAGGCCCAGCTGTTCGTGCTTTGCGCGCCCAAGCAGATAAGTTTGAGTATCAGCATGAGATGAAGAAAACGCTAGAAAACACGGAAAATCTGACGCTTCGTCAAGGGCTCGTAGAACGTCTAATTATTGAGGATGGCGAATGTAAAGGTGTCGTGACGAACACAGGCGCACACTACCGCGCCCAGGCCGTCATTGTTACGACAGGCACGTATTTACGAGGGAAAATTATTATCGGAGACTTGGCGTATGATAGTGGTCCGAATAACATGCAACCTTCAGTAGAGTTGTCTCATCATCTTCAAGAGCTAGGATTTGATATGGTTCGTTTTAAGACGGGCACACCACCACGTGTGAACGGGGATTCTATTGATTATTCCAAGACGGAAATTCAACCTGGAGACGATTTGCCACGATCTTTTTCTTATGAGACGGTTGATGTAATTACCGATCAATTGCCGTGTTGGTTAACGTATACAAATGATACGACCCACGGGTATATTAATGACAACCTTACTCGTTCACCGATGTATTCTGGCATGATTGAAGGAACCGGCCCGAGATATTGTCCGTCGATTGAAGACAAGATAGTTCGGTTCCACGACAAAGATAAGCATCAAATCTTTTTAGAACCTGAAGGTCGAAACACGAATGAAGTGTATGTACAAGGACTTTCGACGTCGTTACCAGAAGATGTCCAGTATGATATGTTAAAAACGATTAGCGGGTTAGAGAACGCGAAAATGATGCGACCGGGCTATGCGATTGAATATGATGCAATCGTTCCGACCCAACTGTGGCCAACGCTTGAAACGAAAATGATTCCAGGGTTATTTACAGCTGGGCAAATTAATGGTACTTCCGGGTATGAGGAAGCGGCTGGGCAAGGATTAATGGCAGGCATAAACGCTGCACGGCGCGTACAAAATAAAGAAGGTATTATTTTGGGACGTGCGGATGCGTATATTGGCGTTCTCATCGATGACCTCGTCACGAAAGGCACGAACGAGCCGTACCGATTGCTTACATCAAGAGCGGAGTATCGTCTGCTTCTTCGTCATGATAATGCAGATTTACGCCTGACTGAACTTGGGTTTGATATTGGGCTCGTAACAAAGCAACGTTTTGATAAACTGGAAAAGAAAAAGCAAGCGGTCGCTAATGAGCGTAAACGTTTGAACAAAACGATCATTAAACCGAGCGATCATGTACAACGTGTGTTAGAGAAAAAAGGGTCAGCGGTGATGAAAGAAGCGTTATCAGCAACCCATCTTCTTAAGCGTCCGCAGCTCACATATGCAGATATCGAAGACATGTTGCAAGAAACGCCTGAGTTGGACGCTGAAGAAAAAGAGCAAGTCGAGATTCAGACGAAATATGAAGGATATATTGCAAAGCAGCTTGAACAAGTGGATCGTCTTAAAAAGATGGAGCGTAAACGTATTCCAGATTGGGTTAATTATGATGATATCCAAGGGCTCGCGACGGAGGCAAGAACGAAGCTCAAAGAAGTTCGCCCGTTGTCCGTTGGGCAAGCGTCTCGTGTATCTGGTGTGAATCCTGCAGATGTATCGATCTTGCTCGTCTTTTTAGAGCAAGGTAGACAAAAGCAGTCATCCTAACAAGAAATGCAGATCGTTGTCAGATGACGATCTGCATGTTTATCATAATGAATGGAGGACAATCGATGAGAGTGTTTAAGCAATGGCTAAAAGAGATTGATGTTGCGCTAACGCATGATCAAATAAAACAATTCGAAACGTATTACGATACGTTAGTCGAATGGAATGAAAAAATGAACTTGACGAGAATTACGGATAAAGAAGATGCGTATGAAAAGCATTTCTTTGACTCGTTACTTGCAGCGAACTGCTACGATTTTACGTCGGTTCAACGAATGATTGATGTTGGTGGTGGAGCAGGGTTTCCGAGTATCCCCTTAAAAATTGCCTACCCTCATCTTGATGTGACGATTCTTGACGCATCAAACAAGCGCATCCAATTTTTAACCCATGTAGCCAAAGTGTTAGAGCTCGATAATGTTCACCCCATTCATAGCCGGGCAGAAGACGCCGCTCGTGACGATAATCATCGCGATCAGTACGATGTTGCCATTGCACGGGCAGTCGCCATAATGCCCGTACTTGCAGAATATTGTTTACCGTTTGTGAAACCTCAAGGGGTTTGGATTGCCATGAAAGGAAAAGGTGGCGAAGAAGAGCGGGAAGAAGCAGAAGTTGCGATTAAGCGACTACAAGGCACGGTCTCTGACAATCATTATTTTGAACTTCCTACAGAGGCGAGCGAGAGAAGGATTTATGTCGTAGGAAAAAGGGATGCTACCCCTGACACATATCCCCGAAAAGCCGGCACAATTACTAAGAAACCGCTCATGTAATGACTGCTTCGACATAAAACGTGTGAACATTTCTTTACGGCATGGTAAAATAAACGCAGTATGAGTAGCAATGAGGGGGGGAGACGGTGAAAAGTTCTTTTCAGCGTATTTTCGGTTTTGGTGAGGATTCTAAAAACAGTGAATTAAAAACGGATAAAGACGGCGAAAACCATGAAGAAGTCCGTTTGATCCCGGTTTCTGACATCGTGCCCAATCCGTTCCAACCTCGAACAATCTTTGATACAGAGAAAATCGAAGAGCTTGCCCGGACGATTCACACGCACGGCATTCTTCAACCGATCGTCGTACGCATTCGGGACGGACAATATGAATTAATTGCTGGAGAGCGCCGTTTGCGTGCAGTAAAGCAGCTAGAATGGACGGAAGTTCCGGCAATTATTAAAGAGTTTAATGATGCACAGACAGCCTCGCTAGCGCTTATTGAAAACTTGCAGCGCGAAGAGTTGACCGTGATCGAAGAAGCAAGAGCATATAAACAGTTGATTGAATGGCATACGCTCACGCAAGAAAGTCTTGCTCAGCGCCTAGGAAAAGGGCAATCGACCATTGCCAACAAATTGCGACTGTTATCTTTACCAGAAGAAGTGCAAACTGCGCTATTGAATCGACAAATTAGTGAACGGCATGCCCGCGCACTCATTCGGTTGAAAGACGAGCAGTTACAGCAGGACTTGCTTCTAGAAATCATTGAACACGATTACAATGTAAAAGCTACAGAAGAAGCGGCCCTTCGTCTGCTTGAAGAACGAGAACAAGAAGAACAACCAGCAAAAGAAAAGAAAAAGGCTAGAAAACAACATTTCCCTAAAGATATGCGCATCGCAATGAATACGATTCGTGAGTCACTATCAATGGTTGAGAAATCAGGAATGAGTGTCGATAGTTCGGAAGAAGAACACGACGATTACTACCAATTTACGATTCGTATCCCGAAGAAATGATCTATCATGAGAATACATGATAGATTTTTTTGATGGAGTGCTAGAATAAGAGAAGGAGAATTGTGACACAAACAACTAGGCAGCTTAGGGGAAAGGTTGTGTGCGAATTGGCGAAAGTTATTGCCATCGCGAATCAAAAAGGCGGCGTCGGCAAAACGACCAGCTCTGTGAATTTAAGTGCTTGTTTGGCATACATAGGAAAGCGTGTACTGTTAGTTGATATTGATCCACAAGGAAATGCAACGAGTGGGACAGGAATCGAGAAAGGTGATGTGGACCAGTGCGTATACAATCTTCTCGTCGATGATGTAGACGTAAACACAATCATTTATTCAACAGCTGTTGAAAATCTTTCCGTTGTTCCGGCTACGATCCAACTTTCGGGAGCAGAAATTGAACTCGTTCCGACGATTTCACGTGAAGTGCGTCTGAAAAAAGGACTCGCAGCGGTTAATGATCAGTTTGACTATATTATTATTGATTGCCCCCCTTCACTTGGACTATTGACGATTAATGCGTTGACTGCAGCGGATGCCGTATTGATCCCTGTACAATGTGAATACTATGCCTTGGAAGGGTTAAGTCAGTTGTTAAATACCGTTCGCCTCGTTCAAAAGCATCTGAATACGCACCTTGAAATTGAAGGCGTTTTATTAACGATGTTGGATGCGAGAACAAACCTCGGAATCCAAGTGATTGAAGAGGTGAAGAAGTACTTTAGAGATAAAGTATTTAAAACCATCGTTCCCCGCAGTGTTCGTCTCGGTGAAGCACCGAGTCACGGGATGCCGATCGTTCTTTACGATCCAAAGTCGCGAGGAGCGGATGTGTATTTAGAATTGGCAAAGGAAGTGGTTACTGGTGCCTAAAGGATTGGGCAGAGGATTGAATGCGTATTTTCCTGATGAAAGCAAAGGAGACGATGTGCAAACAATTGCTCTTAAAGAAATGCGTCCGAACCCGTATCAGCCCGTAAAACGTTTGATGATCATGCCATTGAAGAGCTTGCCCAGTCAATTGATGAACATGGGATCTTGCAACCTTTGCTCGTACGAAAAAGCATTAAAGGGTACGATATCATCGCAGGAGAACGCCGGTATCGCGCAGCCAAACATGCAGGGCTAGATGAGGTTCCCGTCATTGTGAAAACACTCGATGACAAAGAAATGATGGAAATTGCCCTTATAGAGAATTTGCAGCGTGAAGACTTAAACCCGCTTGAAGAGGCTATGGCTTATGAGAAACTACAAAAACATTTAAAAATTACTCAGGAGCAGCTTGCAAAAAAGGTCGGCAAAAGCCGTCCACATGTTGCGAATCACCTGCGCCTGTTACAGCTCCCTGAAGTCGTGCAAACCGAGATTTCTGAGCAACGGTTATCGATGGGTCATGGACGGGCTTTGCTCGGCATCAATCATGAGGAACAGATGCCTGAGGCGGCTTATATGGTCATCGATCGTCAGTTAAACGTTAGACAAACGGAACAACTCGTTCAAGAGATGAATGAGCGGAACAATAAACCAAAGCGAACAAAAGAAAAAGCAAAACCGATATTCATTCGGGAACAAGAGCATCTACTCCAAACGTATTTCGGAACATCTGTACAAATCAAAAAAGGGAAACGTAAAGGCAAAATCGAAATTGAATTTTTATCAGATGAAGATTTGGGCCGGATTCTTTCTCTCCTCGACCAACAAGAGGACGGTGAATAATGGGTTTTGTAGGTTAGGAGCCACACATGGTATTGCTTGGAACACTTGTAAATGGAGCGGCGATTCTATTCGGATCGCTGCTCGGTTTACTTTTAAAACGAATTCCAGAACGAATAAAAACGACGGTCATGCAGGCGCTTGGTCTTGCCGTCATCGCCCTAGGCATATCGATGTCTTTAGAGGGAGAACAGTTTCTAATCACGGTTGCTTCATTAGCGCTCGGCGCACTTTTAGGCGAATGGATGCGCATAGAGGAGCGTCTTAACGATGTGGGAACGTGGCTTGAGAAACGTGTCGGAAGCGGCGGCGGAGAATCTCAGTTCGCGAAAGGCTTCGTCACGGCTTCTCTCGTTTACGTTGTTGGTGCCATGGCCATTCTAGGCGCCCTCGACAGCGGGTTGCGTTTAGATCATAGCTTGCTTTATACGAAAGCGATGCTAGACGGATTCACCGCTGTGCTTTTCTCCTCCATTTTCGGCATTGGCGTCCTATTTTCACTCGTTCCCGTCGTTTTGTACCAAGGAGGGATTGCATTACTTGCAGGTCAGATCGATCAAATCGTCCCAACAGCAATGCTCGATGAATTTATCATTGAAATGACTGCTGTCGGCGGCATTATGATTATCGCCATCGGTTTAAAAATTCTTGGCATCTTGCATATCAAAGTCGCTAACCTACTGCCAGCATTGCCGATCGTATTTCTGCTCGTGATGCTCGTATATGTATTGTAGACGGGGTCAAACGAAACCACCCATAGAGCTTTGTATGGGTGGTTTTGTTTTGGATTAAAGATAAGATCGGGGGTGTGCCGGAGTGCAGGTAATTGACAAGAAAGTGTACGCTTTCGCCACCGGAGTGCACATAATCGACACAGAAGTGCACGCTTTCGCCACGGAAGTGCACGTAATCGACAAAGAAGAGCACGTTTTCGACATCGGAGTGCACGCATTCGCCACGAGAGTGCACGCTTTCAACATCGGAGCGCACGCATTCGACAAAAGAGTGCACATAATCGACACCGAAGCGCTGAAGAATTCCCCCCTCCTCATTACCAGATTTTTCATATTCAAAGAAGGGTAAAGGGGATTAAGGAGGGGGTAATTCTATGGCAAAAGCGATTTTTGGATCAACATTAATGATTGTTGCCACGATTCTCTTTATCGGAACGTTTATTACGACGGCGATTGCTTCAGGCGGCGGTGTGGATATTACGGAGATGATCTATTCCTCGATGTGGAACGCTTTCCCTGTGCACATCGTTGTCGCAAGCATCGTATTTGCATCTGGGCTCGGATTATTGGTGTATGAGTCTTTCGTAACAAATCTTAGCTTCGTAGAGAGACGTTTTCTAGCGGTAAGCGACGACATACCAATAAATATTTACGCAAATGAAACAGACGGCAATCGTCAAAAAGATGACGGTTGTCATCGCCCACACACCTAGCACGGTGCTTGCGGATAACATGAAGAAGAACATAACCGCGTTGAAGAATATCCCGAAACCGGCAGCGATACTCATAACGTGTTTCATCGGCAATACACCGAGGCGATACGGGATGAGTAGCAGCGCATACAGAAAGGTAATCATGAGGATGGCTGACCACATGCCCCAGTCTCCGAATTGATTGGCGTTCGGCCCATAAGCCGCTAAAGGGGTTAACGTCGCGGCAACGGTAAGGGTAATAAAGAGAAATAATGATACGAGTGTTAGGTTTGTTGTTGATTGCATGCTGATCAGCTCCTTATGTTCATTATATTAAGATTTCTTTCTTTTTTCCATTCGTCCAGGGGCGGAGCTAAGTCATTGAAAAAATCAGTCTAGAGGCGTATACTTACTCGGATATATCCTTGATAACATACAAGGTTCGCCCTCGGTGTGGCTTTTCAATAGAAAGAAGGAGTAGTATGGGGAAAATCATCAATGACTATCGCACGTTTGGTGTGCGTTACTTTATGAAACGTATAAGTTTGTTCATTATTGGCTTAATGGTCATGGCCTTTGGTGGCAACCTAATGATTCAATCAACGATGGGAACAGCGACGTGGGATGTGTTGCATATAGGTCTTGCCAATTTGACCCTTTATCGATCGGTGCTTGGGTACAGATTGTCGGACTATTTATGATTGCCATTGCTTGTTGGTTGGAGAGGGAGTGGCCGCAAATCGGTAGTCTTTTAAACATCATCCTTGTCGGTATGTTTTTAGATTTATGGCTGTTACTCCCATTGCAAGAATTATTCAATGCAACGTGGCAATCGGTGATTATGTTATTTCTAGGCATTGTTGTTATTGGTTTAGGCTCCGGCATGTATGTCTCATCTCGTCTCGGTGCGGGTCCACGTGACGGGGTTACATTAGCGGTTGCTTCAAGGACCGGTTGGTCCGTTCGACGCGTTCGGACAAAACTTGAGATGCTTGCGCTCCTCATTGGCTGGCTCATTGGTGGTCCGGTTGCATTCGGTACATTTCTGTCTGTCTTTTTAATCGGCCCGGTCATGCAGGCATCGCTAGAGTTTTGGCGTTCTAGAGTACAAATTTGGGAAAATGATGCAGTTGCTCGCCAACATCCACATACATTTACTGCGTAAAACTACAGCGAACGACGGTGTAGTTTTTTGTCTAATATGTAAGCGGTATCATTACTATCCTTTCGGGAAAAAGGATGCTACACTTATGGGTAGTGTAATTGAATTCTAACTTTTCGAAACTTTGGGAGTGAATTGGGATGGCACAGAAAGCGGCGAAAGACCAACAGAAAGAACTTTTGAAAAAAGACCAAAAGCATTTTCTTCATCCAACCTCGAATCCGAAACAACAAGCAAAATCAGGTGCTTCAATTGTACTTAAACGAGGCAAAGGTATTTATGTGGAAGATATTGAAGGGAAACGTTACATGGATGGCCTCTCTAGCCTTTGGAACGTTCATATTGGCCATGGAAATGAAGAGCTTGCAAATGTTTCTTACGAGCAAATGTCTACGCTTGCCTATGCGAGCTCCTTCAAAGGATATTCAAACCCGGCTGCAATTGAATTGTCAGAGAAGCTTGCGGAAATTGCCCCAGATAAATTAAACAGTGTATTTTACACTTCTGGAGGTTCAGAATCGAACGATACCGCGTTTAAACTGTCACGATTTTATTGGGAACAAGTCGGCAAACCCGAAAAGAAGAAGATTATTTCGCTAGAGCGCTCATATCACGGGGTAACGATAGGGCACAGTCGGCAACCCATTTACCAGCATTCCATTCATTTTCGGGATCATACATGAACGGGATGTTTCATGCGCTGCCTCACCTCACCGATTGTGAGCGGGGCAACACTTCTGCTGACCACTACGAACAGAGCATTCGAGGCATTGTCGAAAGGAAGGTGCAGACACGGTAGCTGCTGTCATTTTGGAGCCGATTCAAGGGGCGGGTGGCATTTATGTTCCCCCTGCAGGATATCTTGAGGCGGTCCGGAAGTTGTGCGATGAGTTCGATATTCATTTGATTGCTGATGAAGTGATTTGTGGCTTTGGAAGAACAGGCAAAATGTTTGCGGTGGAACATTGGGACGTGACCCTGATTTTCTAAGTGTTGCAAAAGGGATTACGAGTGGGTATGCACAGCTTGGTGGTGTCTTAATCCACGATACGATCCAAAAAGAAATCACGAATTTTGACGGGGTACTCGCGCACGGTTTCACGTATAGTGGTCATCCTACTGCTTGTGCGGTCGGATTAAAAAATATCGAAATCATTGAACGTGAAGGCCTCGTCGAGCGGGCGGATGAGATGGGCAAAGTGTTAGCGGATCGACTTGAGCAAATCGTCACCGCTCATTCGACTGTAGGTTTAACCCGAGGAATGGGATTGCTCCGCTCTATTGAACTATTCAAAGACTCAAAGTCATTCGAGCGTTTTGATCCGAATGAAAATGCTGCAGAACGTGTGTATCAAGCATGTTTTGATCGGGGATTGCTTCTACGCACATCAGGCGGAAATGGCGTGAATATCATTCCGATGGCGCCACCTTTAATTATTGCGGAACCAGAAATCGATGAACTTATCGATCGCCTAGACGCTGGACTTACCGCTTTTGAAAGCAGCCTTTAACAATATGAAAAACAAGGCCCATTCGTTCTTCGCGAATGGGTCTTGTTTTTGACTTCACGTAGCGTTGAGAGGAGATTCTAATGCAATTCTTTGGTCGGGGCAGTAAGAGATTCCCCATGTACGGGCAACGGGCACGTGCGAGAACGCCTCATCGTTGAATGACTGTTAAGAAGTCGATCGGCTTTTAGAATCCCTTCAGCGGTCCACTCTGCCATTTGCATGACAAAATGCAAACGTGTATTTTGTAGAATAACAAATTCCATCATCCCCCCACATTGACCGTCCCTGTTATGTGCATGTCTCCTGCAGTAGGCAACACCTTTTTGACAGCACTTCCCGGGCGAACGGGCCCCGAAGCAAAGATCACCCGGCCAACACTATCTGACCTGCCCATGCTTGCGTCAATGGCAATGACGAGGGCGCCGTGATGGAGCAGTTTGATTTCCTTTAGTGTCTCCTCAAGGTTTAGCGCATGGACGGGGTTTTGCAATGTTCCATAGACCGTCATCCGCTTGGAACTATTTTCATGAATGATCGTGCCGACTAACGGTCCGAATGCGTCACCGGTGGAACGGTCTGTACCGATGCAGATAAAGACAATGTGGTTCTTTTGCGGAGAGCGTTGCAACTGTTCGTAAACGTGTTCAGCCAGTTGATCGCTTCGGTCTTGCTGCTCAATATAATAGTGATGATGAAATGATTTTTCTTTGAAAAAAGAGAGCTTGATGGACATACCTTCCCCTCCTTCAACATACTAGTCCCAGTATAGGAGTTTTTTTAGAAGTCTATACTTGTGCTTCTGTAAGGGAGAGAAGGCAATGGTCGGTAGAGGGTTAAAATGGATGCTTTTACTTACAGGAACAATGATTGGCGCCGGTTATGCGTCTGGTCGAGAGATTTGGCAGTTTTTCGGTGCAGATAGCGGTGTTGCGATTATTTTGTTCAGCATGCTTTTTATGATTTGTTCTTATACGGTTCTTAAATTAAGCATCTCACTGCGGGCAGAAAATTACGTAGTCGTGCTGGAAACACTTCTCGGTAAACGACTTTCAAAAGCGTACGACAAGTTAATTATCTTATATTTATTTTTAACGACGGGAATTATGATCTCTGGCGGGGGAGCAACATTGGAAACGTTTGAACTTCCATATTGGTTCGGCATTGCGCTTATGTGTATTTTGTTAACGGTGTTATTCATCTGGGACTTGGACGGGCTTACATCGGTAAACAACTTTTTGACACCGGCATTGATTGCTGTATTGATCGTCATCTTAATTTTCTTTCAAATGTCAAGTGAGGGCGGGTTTGTGCTAGAGTGGGGCTCCCAATCGAACTGGCCGTCTGCAATTACGTTTACCGCATTAAATTTATTGCCAATCGTTGCGGTGTTGTCGGCCATTGGCACAAAAATTGAGCATCCAGGAGAAGTGTGGATTGCGACAATTGGCAGCGGACTGATTCTCGGTGGAGTGAGTTACTTATACAACCAATCCCTCTTAAAAGTGGCTGATGATATCATTCTTTACGAAATTCCTTTGTTCTCCATTTTAAGTAATTACCCGTATTTACTCGTCATTGCGATGACAATCCTTTTATGGACGGCGATCTTTACGACAGCTGCCGCAAACATCCTCGGTCTCATCAGTCGGTTTCGTCACGTGCTCAGCAGTCCAGGATGGCTGTTAACGATTGTTATTTTACTACCGCTACTCCCGATGACGACGTTTGGCTTTTCTACGCTCGTTGCCTTTTTGTATCCACTATATGGGATGTTAAATCTTTACTTGCTCGGTTCGGTGTTACTCTACCCGTTTTTAAATGATCGATACCATCGGCTTCGGTAGGATATACCAGACAAATATGGTATACTGATGAGTGCTTCCGTTTACTCGGAAGCTTTTCTATGTTTACACTAGTTTTCTAATAGATAAGGAGGGTGAACGACTTGTCGGATCAAGGTTTTGGGTTACACGATGTCGTGGAAATGAAAAAGCCTCATCCGTGTGGGACGAATCGTTGGAAGATTATCCGCATGGGCATGGACGTAAGGATTAAGTGTCTCGGGTGTGATCATAGCGTCATGATTCCGCGCAAAACATTCACCCGTAAAATGAAGCGCATTCTAGAAGTTGCACCACGTGATTAAGACTGAGAGGAAGTGGCAGTACGATGGCTTTAACTACAGGCATCGTCGGCTTGCCGAATGTCGGCAAGTCGACGCTCTTTAATGCAATTACACAAGCGGGGGCAGAAGCGGCAAACTACCCGTTTGCAACGATCGACCCTAACGTCGGGATTGTTGAAGTGCCGGACGAGCGCTTGCACGTCTTAACTGAACTTGTGAACCCGAAGAAAACGGTACCGACGACATTTGAATTTACTGATATTGCAGGTATTGTTGAAGGGGCGAGCAAAGGAGAAGGACTTGGGAACAAGTTTCTTTCTCATATTCGTGAAGTAGACGCTATTACCCACGTCGTCCGCTGTTTTGATGATGATGACATTACGCACGTATCAGGCAGTGTTGACCCGCTCCGTGACATGGAAATCATTAACTTAGAACTCGTTCTAGCTGACCTTGAAACCGTGAGCAAAAGGCTAGAAAAGGTAAATAAGCTCGCAAAAACAAAAGATAAAGTGGCACTTCAAGAACAAGCCGTACTCCAAAAGATTGTAAGTGCATTAGAAGACGAAAAGCCAGCGCGTTCAGTTGATTTAGATGATGATGAGCGCAAAATGGCAAAAGGCTTTCAACTTTTAACATTGAAACCTGTTTTGTATGTCGCAAATGTGAGTGAAGAAGATTTGCTTGCGGGATCTGACAATCACTACGTCGCGAAGGTGAAGGAACGAGCCGCTGAAGAGAATTCAGAAGTCATTTCAATTTGCGCGAGCATTGAAGCAGAAGTGGCAGAGCTTGAAGGGGAAGACCGACAAAGCTTCCTCGAAGACCTCGGCATTGAAGAAGCGGGGCTGGATCGTTTAATTCGAGCGGCTTATGCACTGCTTGGACTTGCCACATATTTCACAGCCGGCGAGCAAGAAGTTCGTGCTTGGACCATTCGCCAAGGTACGAAAGCGCCACAAGCAGCAGGTGTCATTCATACTGATTTTGAGCGTGGCTTTATTCGAGCGGAAGTCGTCGCATATGAAGACTTAAAAGCATTAGGCACGATGACGAAAGCAAAAGACGCTGGAAAAGTACGACTCGAAGGAAAAGAATACGTCGTCGTCGATGGCGATGTCGTTCATTTCCGCTTTAACGTGTAAATAGGCTCACCAAAAACATCGTCACGATGGTTTTTGGTTTATTTAATTGGAGGTTATGATGGAAACGCTTATGGAAGTAGCAAAAGCCATTGCCGATACGTACGATACGCACCTTCCTTATGCTGAGCTTCTGCTCGTTGGTGGATCGGTGGCTAGAGGTAGAGCAGACGAAGATTCGGATCTTGAACTCAATGTGCTCTGGAAAAACCCACCTTCAGACGATGACCGGTTAAAGCCGATCGGTGTGCATAAGGGGACGTTACTAGAGTTCTATCCATTTGAAGAAAATGAATGGTCAGAAAGTTATGAAATAAACGGACTGAAGATTGAGATGAGTCATTATTTAACAGAATACGCGATGCAAACGATTGAGGACGTGCTCGTCCAGTATGATCCTGCCATCGATAAACAATGGCTTATTTCCAGTATTCAAGATGGTATTGCACTTGGAAATGAGGAATGGTTTCATCATTTGCAACAGCGTGTGATGTGCTACCCGGAAGTTGAAAAACGTGATGATCGCCCGTTTTAGCAAGCTTTCAAATACGTGGAACCATCGCGATGCGCTCTTTCAACGAGGGGATTGGTTTGTGTTACGGCAAGCAATGGGGGATGTTCAGCGCCAAATGTTGGCGCTTGTGTATGCTGTGAACGGCCGTTATGTTGAGCATCCGTATTTCAAGTGGAATTCACTGATCATAAAGGAAATGACAAGAAAGCCAGACGGTTTTGAAGAGCGACTGGCCTCGTTGTACACCCTTCCGTTACAAGAGGCCGTCCGTGAGCTTGAATGTTTGTGGTCAGAAGTGGAACAGTTGACTCGCGGGGGCGCTTATGAATGACAAAATAATTGAACATTCTGCCCGATTGTTTGGTGCGAGTCTGATCATTGGCGATGTATCGGAGGGTTTCACAACAATGTGTTTTTAAGTCGTCAAAATGATATCGTGTTAAAATTTTTCAAAAAAGACAGTGAAGATGTGGACGCTTTACGTAGGCAGGCGCATGTCATGGAGATTGTGCGTGAAGAGGGTGTGCGTACGCCAAAACCGATTCGTTCAATGAATGGCATGACGGTTGAAACGGTGGAGCACTTGTACGTAATGGCTACAGAGTTTGTATTGGGAGAGCCTCTCGAAGGGTTTGAACAGAAACCGCTACAAATTCAACAGTTTGGGCGAGTGCTCGGGAGGTTACATGAAATCGCAAAGAGGCATACAAAAGTGTTTCAGTCATATCCGCTAGCATGGGATCATGATATTTCGCACCGACAGTTTACGATCGGTATTGATCAAGAGATCCAACAAAAATGGCAAAGTTATATGGAAAAGTTGCAGAACCTTCCTAAAGATGCGACTGTGTATGGACTTGTCCATCATGACTTGCATCATGAGAACGTGCTCATCTGTGACGGCGGAATGACAGTTCTTGATTTTGGCGATCTTCGCCTAAGTTGGTTCGCTTATGATGTGGCGATTCCCATTTACCACGCCACCGAGCAAGGCCAGTTTCGTGGAGGCATTGATGCCTCCACGTACCGACAGTTTTTCAAGCCCCATTTTATAAAAGGGTACCGTATGGAAACACACATGAGTGAAGATGTGGAGCAGTGGATTGATTTTTTCTTATCGTATCGGCGCATCTACTCTTATTTGTATTTCTACGATGTGCTCACGCCCGAACAGTTAACACCATCGACGAAACAAGCTTTGGCGAAAATGAAAGAGAACATTCTAAATCAAGAATAATGGAGACGTGCTTTTGCAGAAGAATCGTCAGCGAGGGAGCGCTCAGCAGTTGCTTTGACGAGACCGCGGGGCTTGCCCATGCGCGAATACACGGATTCGTAAGCGCCTGCCCGCACGTCATACGTCTCATGAAACACGCCGACGGCTTCGCTTTTGGCGGCTTTCTTGTAGAAGTCAATCCAAGCACTTTTATGGGTGTGCCCGTGCGCATAATCAAGTAGCTGATCTGTGCTTTCCCAATATTGTGTCAACACAATGGTGCGCCCGCTGACAGCTGTGTCGTGAGATAAGAAGCCAAGGGAACGGTCAGTATACAGTTCTTTCATCATCGGTGGCATCGCATGAATACGGGCCACCAGCTTTTTATATTCCACCATTTATTTACCCTCATCCCGATAATAAATACGACGATGTCCCCGTCATGATCTGCCGTTACTCGCTTTTGCATTTGATTTCCCCCTTTGTTTTTTGACACCAGAGTAGTTCAGCTTGTGCGATTTCTTTGCCGTAATTTAAGGTGTACATCCAAAATTCTGATTCGTCGTTGTTGCAAATATTCGCTTTAATGCGTTCATAAACGTCGAGTTTTGCTTGTAGAAGCTCCGCTTGTTCCTCTAGATGAGCGACTGCCTGATGCCTCGTCATTTCGGTTCCGAAAAACAACTTTACGAGCAATTCGTTTTTCACGACACTTGTATCATGGATCGGCGTCTCGAGCATCGATGAAGCATGCGCCTGCCTGCAGGCGTGATCGTGTATTGCTTCTTTTCGGGGGCACCTTCAGTTCTCACAACCGATTGCGTCGCATACCCCTCCTCGACGAGTACTTTTAATGCAGGATAAATTTGCCCATAACTCATTTTCCAAAAATGTTGAAAGCTCGCATCCATCAAATTTTTGATCTCGTAACCGGTTTGACAGCCGGTCGTCAAAATGCCAAGAATGATCCATTTCGTTTCCGTTTTCACTAGCAACCTCCATATATCTTTGTGATATGTATCTTAAAGATATATGGAGGTTTCGAAAAAGTCAAATATTTTTCGGTGGAGACTAAGAAATCATTTTTATAGAGTGGCGTAGGTGGGGAAAGCGGCTATGAGATTTTTGAAGGAGGAAATGATTAATTATATAGGGGCAATCGGATAAGTACTGGCTATGGGAAGATTTCTAGTTTCAAAGGTAAGATTTTCAACGATATACCTCGTAAGACGATGAAAATCCCACCATATCAGATTCAATGGGGGAGATTTCCGTGCTATAGGCCGCCGCCTTGGGCCCATCTTCCTCAGTGTCATTGCCTTTCGTTTAAAAGAACAGCAACCAACGATCGATTCTTCTAAAACAGCCACGTACTCAACTTGCTCACGCAATCGATTGCGTTTCCAGCATTAAATGGCGGAAATATGAAGGATCTCAGTAATAGATTGCATCGTTTATGTGAGCGTAACTAATAATTTTTTATCGTTGCAGGAAAATGTCTCACATTGGCGAACTAAATTAGGTATAAAGGAGGGGATTTATGATTGATATTGTGAAAGAACTGCGTAAGCCTGAACAAGTTTGGATTTTAGAAGCATTAACTCGCAGGGTGCCGCCAGGAGACGCCCGCACTGTTCGGGAGGTAGAAGGAAAACTTCGGCGCGCGCAGGCAGGTTTTGCCGGAGAAAAGCAGCTGTTTTTTTACCTGCAAAGTTTGGCAGGTAGTGCTGAGACTCATTTGTTGCTCCATAACGTACGCCTCGTAGACGAATCTGCATATCAAATGGATGTCGTCGTGCTCACCACTCGCTATGTGCTCATCCTCGAAGTCAAACACATTCATGGACTCGTTCACTTTGGCGACCATGACCAATTCACGCGCGAAGACACAAATGTTGAGATTTTCTCGAACCCCCTTGAGCAGTGTCTACGTCAAGAACGCCTCTTAAAAACCTTTCTCGAATTCCACAACTTACCCGCTCATTTCCCAGTATTCAGCCGCGTCGTTTTCACATCAAACAAGACAATTTTAAGTGTATCTGAGGTGTGCAAAACAACTATTCGCGAACGCGTTTGGCGCGGCGACGCCGTTGTGTCCAAAATGAAAGAGTTGAATTTTCACCACAGTCATGACCAGATCTCAGTAAAAGAAATGTACCGGCTTGCCCATGTGATGATGCAGCACCATACACCGGCATGGTTGTCACCGCTAAAGTCTTTTGGGCTTACTTTCGAAGATCTTCAAAAAGGAATGTATTGTTTGCACTGTTTCGGTTACACACTTCAAAAAGAAAAATGGCATACGTATTGGATTTGTTCAGAATGCGGTAATCTTGAGCGCGAACCTACTTGAGGGGATTGCATGATTATGGAATGCTGCATAAACGGATAATTACGAATCATGAAGCGCGAGAATTTTTAGAGGTGGCGGATAGATTTTATGTAAGAGAGTTATTATTAAGTGCTTCTGTTAACCGAATAGGCAAGTCTAAGCATATGAGATACAAATTAAGGATGCCACAAACGTGAGAATTCCCTCATAAACGTGTCTATGTGGGGTTTATAGGTTGAATTCGTCACTTATAAATTAAAAATCCCAACATAAAGCTAGTAAATTCCATCATAGCCAGTTGTGTGTTGGGATTTTTAACCAAAACAATCGTCCATCTAGTAAAAATCCCACTTACCC